>NZ_JCBAJO010000112.1:0-15454 GCF_059772245.1 Cupriavidus sp. R6-3 | reverse complement strand
TCGGCGGACAGGCCCAGCGCCTGCCGCGTTGCCTCGGCGACCAGATCGAGGCCCGTCACCGTCAGTGCGCGCCATTCGACGATGGCGGGCTCGTCGACCCGGTGCACCGCCTCGGCGAAGCTCGCATCGCGCGGCACCATCAGCTCGAAGTCGTACAGCAGGCCGCCGTTGCGATATTCGGGCAGGCCCGTCAGCGCATCGAGCCCGGTCACCGTCAGGCCGCCGTCCTCCAGCGGCTCGAGCAGCGAGTAGGTCAGCCACTGCGTCAGCTTGTGGAAGGGCACCAGGCCGTCGGGGCTGGCCGGATGGCGCCAGCAATCGCCAAGCGACACGCCTTCGAGCTGCAGCCGCCCCGGCCAGACCGGCCCCAGCGCGACCAGCAGCGTGCGCAGCACGAACGCCGCGTCGATGCGCCCCTCGCTGGCATGCGCCTTCAGATAGTCGAACAGATTGCCGAGTCTTGCCGGCTCGCCGAACACCGCCGGCGTGGCCTGGGCGACCTTGCCGAGCCGGCGCACCAGACCCGCCCGGCCCTCGAGGCCGACCAGCGGATTGTGCTGCGCGACCTGGAAGGCAGTGGCCAGCGTCGAGGGGTCGATCTGCGCCAGCCGCTCGGCATCCGAGCGCAGCGGCTCGTCCGGCGTCGCGGAGAAACCGCCGCGCGCGAACAGGTCGAAGCTGGCCACGCCCAGCCCTTCGGAGCGGCTCAGGCTCAGGTCGCTGGCCGGGTCGCGGTAGCGCCAGTCGGGCCCGGCGCCCGCGTCGAGCAGCACGCTGGGAATCACCAGGTCGATGCCGATGCGCGCGCGCTCTTCGCGATGATCGTCGCCGGTCAGCGCCGCGCGCTCGCAGAGGATGCCCCAGCGGTCGCGCAGCTCGCCCGGTCCGCCGCTCTCGAAATGGCGCCAGCGGCTGTGGTAGGGCACCTGCAGATCGCGGTAGCGCGAGCGGATGGTGGTGGCCACATAGTCGGCGATCGCCGGGACCCGCTCGGGATGCCAGCTGAACCACTGCGAATCGCCGGCCGCCACCGCGGCCGTCACGGCGGCGCAGCGCGCGCGCACCGCCTGCGCCGTCAACAACGCCGACGCCGGATGATCGGGTTCCACCCAGCTTTGCCAGCCCTCGCGCGAAGCACGGGCCTGCGCGCCGGCTTGCCCCGCCGCGCCCATCGATGCCGCATCGTTTCGTTCTGTCATTCGTCCAGTCCCCTGCCCTTGGCCACCGTCAGTTCGGTGGCGTCCGGAGGCGTGTAACGGGTGAAGTAGCCCGCCGCCACCTTGGCGTCGATCTCCACCCTCGCATCGGCCGGAATCAGCGCATCGGGAATCGGCACCTGCTCGACCACTTCGATCCCCTGCGCGACCAGCGCGCCGTGTTTCATATTGCTCATCGAGGCCCAGCGGTCAATGCGACGGATGCCCAGCCAGTGGAAGACATCGGGCATCAGCTCCTGGAAGCGCATGTCCTGCACGCCCGCCACGCATTCGGTCCGCGCGAAATAGGTCTCGGCGCGGTCGCCGCCGACCTGCCGCTTGCGCGCGTTGTAGACCAGGAACTTGGTGACCTCGCCCAGCGCGCGGCCTTCCTTGCGGTTGTAGACCACCAGTCCGACCCCGCCCTGCTGGGCCATCTCGATGCACACCTCGATACCGTGCGCCAGATACGGGCGGCACGTACAGATGTCCGACCCGAATACGTCCGATCCGTTGCATTCGTCGTGCACGCGGCAGGCGACAGGCGTCTGCGGCTTGCCCAGCTGGCTGACGTCGCCGAAGAAATACAGCGTCATGCCGCCGATGGGCGGCAGGAAGACCTTCAGGTCGGGACGGGTCACCAGCTCCGGGAACATGCCGCTGGTCTGCTCGAACAGGCTGCGGCGCAGCGCGCTCTCCTTGATGCCGAAGCGGCGCGCCATGCCGGGCAGATACCAGACCGGATCGACGGCGGCCTTGGTCACCCGCACGTCGCCGTTGGCAAACAGGATCCTGCCGTCGGGGATCAGCCGGCCGGCGGCGATCGCCGCCACCAGTTCCGGCATGTTGATATGGGCGCGCGTGACGGCGATGGTCGGCCGGATATCGACGCCCGCAGCGATGCGGTCGGCGAAGACGGTCGAGACCAGATGTCCCCACGGGTCCAGCGACACGATCTTGTCGGGATCGCCCCATTGCGGATGCGGGCCGATGGGCTCGGCCGGCGCGGTGTCGGTCAGGTCGGGGCGGTGGTCGCGCTGCAACGTGCCCGAAGCGACCGCCAGCGCGCGATAGACCGCATAGGCGCCGGCATGCGTCCCGATCACGTTGCGATGCGCCGGATTGGTCAGCGTCGCGATCACGGGTCCGCGCTCGGCCGCGGTCGGCGCCCCCCAGTGGATCGGCTCGGCCGGCTTGTCGCGGCGTGCGTGCGAGGTCAGGACGATGTGATCGGACATGGCAGCCTCGAGGCGTGAATCCTGACCAAACGGTCAGGTTTACCTTGATGGTAGGCAATCGCCATGCCAAGCGCGTATGGGCGTTTTCCCCTTTTGAGTACGCTCCCTCACCAATTGCGGCACAACAACGGTTCATGCGGCGCCCACGTATCGTGCAGCGCCGCCGATGTTGCAGGCGGGCAACGCCTGCTAGCCGGCGAGCCCCGTACGGTTGCGCAACAACAACTTGCCCAGCGACGCGAGGGGGTCGCGCGATTCGACATATCGGTAAAAAAGCGCACCGGCGGCGTTGCTGGCCAGCCACGCCATCGCCATGCCGGCCGCGTTGAGCCACGGCATGCCGGGCGCGAGCTGCGACATCAGGCTGTTGACCAGCAGGCAGATCGGGAAGTGCACCAGGAACACCGAGTACGAGATCGCGCCGAACATGGCGAAGACACGGCCGCGCGGCCACGACGACAGCCAGCCGCCGCGCCGTGCCATCGCCAGCCACAACGCGACGACGACCGCCAGTGCGATGCGCGAGCGCATATCGACCAACAGCGCGGCCACGCCCACCGCCGCGAGCGCCGCGATCCACCAGGGGGAGCGCCCGCGATTGGAGGCCCAGTAGCCGAGCACGCCCAGGCCGTAGGCGCCGAAGAAATAGATCGCCCACATGTCCCAGCCGGCGTCCCGGTTGAACCAGAACAGCGAGGCCAGGCCGAGCGCCGCCACCAGCGCCACGCCCACGCGGACACGCCAGCCGGCGGGCATCCGGCGCGCCAGCCAAAGCGCCAGCAACAGCAGCCCGAACAGCTGGAAATCGATCGCGACATACCAGACGCCCGCGGACAGCGCGTCGATATCGAGCACGTCGTGCAACAGCAGCAGATGCGCCAGCAGCTGGCCCCATTGCGGCGGCGCCGGAATCGAGGGATGGTCCATGCCCTGCCGCGCGAGCGCCGCCGCGGCGATGGCGAGGACAATGGCCGCGGCGAAGGGCACGACGAGCTTGCGATAGCGCCGCAGCAGCGCCGTCAGCGGGCGGGACGCGCGCAGCAGTCCGTCCGGCGCCAGGCTGCGCGCCGCCAGGAAGCCGCCGATCACCAGGAAGAGCTGGACGGCGATGCGCGCGTAGTCGGCGAGCCAGTCGATCAGGGCGGGGGCGAGGGAATGGGCCGCATCGGACATCGGCCCGTAGAAGGCCAGATGGTGCAGCACGATCAGTTGCGAGCCGATGGCCTTGAGCGCATCGATGCCGGCCAGGCGCGCGGGTTGCGAAGACATGGGTGACAGACGGGAAGCGAACGGGAACCGAACGGAAATCGCGGCCCAGCCTCGACGCGCCCGTGCGCGACGCGACACCGGGCGCGTGGCCCGGGATTGTACCCGGGTGCAGGTGCCGGCGCCGCCATGCTGGTCCGGTCATTGTGCCCGCGTCATCACATCGACCTAGGGTATTTACTTATGACGAAGTTGTCCTTCCCCTGACTCCTCCCTATCGCTACCCTTTGGTCTTTGCTGTTTTCTATCGCATCGCCATGCTGTCCTCCCTTCGTTCTTTCCGTCGCCCTCTTCGTTCGTTCCGCCCGGTCCTCCTCGCGGCAGCCCTGCTCGGCACCGGCATCGCCCACGCCGCCGGCGCCGAGGCGTTGCACGGTTCGGTCATCGACAAGATCCGCTCCAGCGGCACCATCGTGCTCGGCTACCGCGAGTCCGCGCTGCCGTTCTCGTTCGCCGACGACAAGGGCCAGCCGGCCGGCTACGCGGTCGACCTGTGCCTGCGCGCGGCCGAGGGCGCCCGCCAGGCGCTCGGCCTGAAGGACCTGAAGGTGCGCTGGATGCCGCTGACGCCGCAGAACCGCATCCCCGCCATCGTCAACGGCCTGGTCGACCTCGACTGCGCGCCGAACACCAACACGCTCGAGCGCCAGAAGCAGGTCGCCTTCAGCGTCTCGCACTATGTGTCGACGGTGCGGATGCTGGTGCGTGCCGATGCGGGCATCGACTCGCTCGAGGACCTGCGCGGCAAGACCGTGGTGACGAGCGCCGGCTCGACCGGCGACCGCCACGTGCGCCGGCTCAAGGGCCAGTACGGCTATCGCGACGTCTACGCCAAGGACCACGGCGAATCGTTCCTGCTGCTCGAGTCCGGCCGCGCCCAGGCCTTCGTGATGGACGACGTGCTGCTGGCCGGCCTGCGCGCCCGCGCCAAGGATCCATCGCAATTCGTGATCGTCGGTCCCGCGCTGTCGGTCGAGCAGAACGCGCTGATGCTGTCGAAGTCGGACCCGGCGTGGAAGCGGCTGGTCGACGAGACCCTGGCCGGCGTCTATCGCGGCGCGCAGATCGAGGCGCTGCAGCAGCGCTGGTTCCAGAAGCCGATCGGCGGACGTGGCATCAACCTGGCGCTGGCCCCGTCGGCCGAGGTCCGCGAGGCGTGGAAGCATCCGTCCGACGCGGTCACGGAATAGGCGCATGCGGGGGCCAACGGCCTCCGCAATCCTTGCTTTCCATGAGGCCGACGCACCCGCGACGCCCGGTGTGACTCGCTTGACAGCCGCAAGTCAGGTTGGAGACACTGGCGCGGGCGGCGCGTCGGCGCCTGCCCATCGTCAGCCGCCCATCCGATGGACGGCAACTTTCGAGGAGACACCATGAGCAAGTTCGTCGCGACGGCCATCGCGCTGTGCATCGGCACCGCCTCGCTGGCGGTGCACGCCCAGAACACCGGCGGCAAGAAGCAGTTCGACCCGTACTCGCAAGGCGCCAAGGCGGGCGAGAAGTTCGACCCCTACAGCCAGGGGGCGAAAGCCGGCGACAAGTTCGATCCCTACACCCAGGGCACCAACCAGAGCACGCGCGCCGATCTCGCGCCGGGCCAGGACGAAGGCAAGAAGAACGGCCACAAGGCGAAGAAGGCCAAGCCCGCCAAGCCGGCGAACTGACATCGGCCCGACGGGCCAGCCCGGGGGCGGCCCGTCCCGATGGCGAATTCAAGAACCCGCTGCCGGCGGGTTTTTTTGCGTCCGTGCGCCCATCGCGCGCCGCCCGTGCCCGCGCGGGCGGCGGTGCGTCGCCGCTGCCGACCGGGGCGACGAGGCACGAAAAGTGAAATGGACGCCACAGGACATATGTCCCGAGCCGGAAAAGGCCCTCCGGTGCGGTCCCGTGTAGGACATTTTTCGGTATCAGCCGTCATAGCTTTCGCACAAAATGCGAACTTCGCCGTTGACATAGGCGTCGTATGCACCACACGGAGCGGCAGCGCTCCGTAGCGGGTTGTCAGCAAGCGGCCGAGGCCGCGCAGCACCGTTTCAGGAGTTTCATGCGCCGTTCCCCGACCACGCGCGCCGCCGGCTTGTCCGCGGCGGTGATTGCCCTGGTCGTCCTGTATATCGTCCTGCTCTGGTTCGGGACGCTGGACGCCCGCCATCTGTTGCGCTCCGACGAAGGCCGCTATGCCGAGATCGCCCGCGAGATGTTCGCCAGCGGCGACTGGGTCACGATCCGCTACAACGGCGTCAAGTATTTCGAGAAGCCGCCCTTTCACCTGTGGGTGACGGCGCTGACCTATACCGCCTTCGGCCTGGGCGAGTGGCAGGCGCGGCTGTGCGTGGCGCTGTCCGGCTTTATCGGCCTGCTGGCGTCGATGTGGGCGGCCGGCCGCTGGTTCGGCGCGCGCGCCGGCTGGCTGACCGGCCTGGCGCTGGCCGCCGCGCCGATGTGGAGCGTCGCCGCGCACTTCAATTCGCTGGACATGACGCTGGCCGGCGCGCTCGCCTGCGTGCTGGCCTGCATGCTGCTGGCGCAGCATCCGGACACCACCCCGGCCGCACGCCGCGGCTGGATGCTGGGCTGCTGGGCCGCGATGGGCGTCGCCATCCTGACCAAGGGGCTGATCGGCATCGCGTTGCCCGGGCTGGTGCTGGTGGTCTACACCGCCATCACGCGCGACTTCGGCCTGTGGCGCCGCCTGCATCTGCTGTGGGGCGCCGCGCTGCTGCTGGCGATCACGGTGCCGTGGTTCTGGCTGATCGCCGAGCGCAATCCGGAATTCCTGCGCTTCTTCTTCATCCATGAGCATTGGCAGCGCTATACGACCAGCGTCCATCATCGCCAGGGACCGGTGTGGTACTTCGTGCCCTTGCTGCTGGCCGGCTTCCTGCCGTGGCTGGCGCTGGCGCCGGGCATCTGGCGCGCGGTGCGCCGCGAGCGGACCGAGGCGGCGCAGGCGGGGGAGCCGGCAAATGCCGTCCCGCTGCGCCCAGCCCTGCTGATGCTGGTCTGGGCCGGCGCCATCTTCGTCTTCTTCAGCCTGTCGAACTCCAAGCTGCCCGGCTATATCGTGCCGATCTTCCCGGCGCTGGGCATGCTGGCCGGCGTCGCGCTGGACCGCATCGGCGACACCGGCTGGCGCCGCCTGGTGCTGCTGATGCTGGGCGTTTCGGTGCTCGGGCTGGCCGCCACGCCGGTGGTCGCGACGCTCGATTCCGACAACACGCCCAACGCCTATTACCGGATCTTCGCGCTGTGGATCGGCGCCGCCTTCGTCGTCATGTTCGCCGGCGTGCTGCTCGCCCACTGGCTGGCGCGGCGCAACGGCCGGCTGGCCAGCATCGTGGTCTACGGCCTGGCGATGTACACCAGCTTCACGGTCGCGCTGCTCGGCCATGAGGTGATGGGCCGGCGCACCTCCGGCATCGACCTGGTACCCGCCATTCAGCAGGTGCTGAAGGACGACATGCCGTTCTACGGCGTCGGCATGCTCGACCACACGCTGCCGTTCTACCTGCGCCATCCGCTGACGCTGGTCTGGCATCCCGACGAACTGCAGTTCGGCCTGCAGCAGGAACCGGACAAGTGGATTCCGACGCTGGAGGCGTTCGAACAGACGTGGCGCAACGGCCGGCCCGCGGTCGCCATCATGTCGCCGGAGATGTACACCAGATTGCAGGCTCAGGCGTTGCCCATGTATCGGGTCGCCGAAGACGTGCGCCGCGTCGTGGTCACCAATTTCGCTGCGCCGCCCGCGCCTGCTGCCCCGGCCGCGTCCGCAGCGCCCGCTTCCGCTTCCAATCGATGACGATCACCACCTTCGCTTTCATCCTGACCGGCGTGTTGCTCAACGCCTGCGCGCAACTGCTGCTCAAGGCCGGCGTCAACGCGGTGGGCGCGATCGCGCTGGACCGCGCCACGCTGTTCGATACCGCGCTGCGCGTGCTGGCCCAATGGCCGGTGCTGGCTGGGCTGAGCCTCTACGTCGCCAGCGTCGCGGTGTGGATCGTCGGTCTGTCACGCGTCGATGTATCGATGGCCTACCCGATGCTGTCGCTCGGCTATGTGGTCAACGCGGTGGCCGCATGGTGGCTGTTCGGTGAGATGATCGGACCATTGCGGATGGCCGGCATCCTGCTGATCCTGGCCGGCGTGTTCCTGATCGCACGTTCGTGACCGGTGTTTCCGACCGCTTGTTCTCGACCCCGCTTTCTCGACCACGCCTGCCCGACCACGCTGCCGACCTTCCGTTGCCGCTGACGTCCTGACGACTTCGCCCGATGCCCGCTTCCGCCCAATCCACCCAAGCCGCCGCCCCATCCGCTGCGCCCTTCCTGCCCTTCGTCAGGCCCGACATCGACGCCGACGCGATCGCCGCGGTCGGCGAGGTGCTGGCCTCGGGCTGGATCACCTCGGGCCCGAAGATGCAGGCCTTCGAGGCCGCGCTGTCGGCGCTGTTCGACGGACGGCCGGTGCGCACCTTCGCCAACGGCTCGGCGACGATGGAGATCGCCCTGCGGATCGCCGGCATCGGTCCCGGCGACGAGGTGATCACGACCGCGATCACCTGGGTGGCCACCGCCAACGTGATCGTCGCGGTCGGCGCGCGACCGGTGTTCGTCGACATCGATCCGCGCACGCGCAATCTCGACCTCGACGCGGTCGAGGCCGCGATCACGCCGCGCACCCGCGCGATCCTGCCGGTCTATCTGGCCGGCTTGCCGGTTGACATGGATCGCCTCTACGCCATCGCCAGGAAACACAGCCTGCGCGTGATCGAGGACGCCGCGCAGGCGATCGACTCCCGCTGGCGCGGCCGCCGCATCGGCAGCTTCGGCGACCTGGTCAGCTTCAGCTTCCAGGCCAACAAGAACATCACCACGGTCGAAGGCGGCTGCCTGGTGATGAACGACGAGGACGAGGCGCAGCGCGCCGAGCGCCTGCGCCTGCAGGGCGTGATCCGCAGCGGCCTGGACGGCATGGACGTCGAGGTGCCGGGCGGCAAGTTCAACCTGACCGATGTCAACGCCGCGATCGGGCTGGCACAGCTGCCGCGGCTCGACGCGATCACCGCGCGCCGCGCGGCGCTGGCCGGCGCCTACATGGACGCCGCCGCGCGGCATGGCCTCGCCGAACTGGGCATCGAGCTGCCGGTCGCCGGCGACCCCGCGACAGCGCTGCCGAACTGGCATATGTTTCAAGTGGTACTGCCCGCCGAGCGCCTGCAAGGCGGACGGGCCGCGGTGATGCAGGCCCTGCGCGAGGCCGGCATCGGCACCGGCGTGCACTACCCCGCGCTGCATCTGTTTACGTACTACCGCTCACTGGGCTGGCGCGAAGGCATGCTGCCGCACGCCGAGCGCATCGGGCGGGGCATTCTCACGCTGCCGCTCTTCCCGGCCATGCAAGAGGCCGATGTCGAGCGCGTCTGCGCCACGCTGAACGAAACATGCAAACGTCTGCTTCCGTAACTTCCGAACTGCTGTCCTGCGCGATGCCGCATCCGCTGCCGGGCCAGCCCACGCGCATTCGTGACGACGCGACCGCGCGCGACGACGAGACCGCGCCGCTGCCGGGCCAGTCGTCGCCGTCGCGCGCCAGGCCGATCGAGGTCTCGGTGGTGATCCCCGTCTACAACGAGGAGGCCGGCCTGCAGGCGCTGTTCGACCGGCTCTATCCCGCGCTCGATGGCCTGGCCACCAGCTACGAGATCGTCTTCGTCAACGACGGCAGCACCGACCGCTCGGCGCAGATCCTGGCGCGGCAGTTCCGCCAGCGGCCCGAGGTCACGCGCGTGGTGATGTTCAACGGCAATTTCGGCCAGCACATGGCGATCCTGGCCGGCTTCGAGCATGCGCGCGGCCGCATGGTGATCACGCTCGACGCGGACCTGCAGAACCCGCCCGAGGAAATCCCGCGGCTGGTCGAGGCGATCCGCGCCGGCCACGACTATGTCGGCACGATTCGCCGCCAGCGCCATGACAGCGCGTTTCGCCGCGTCGCCTCGTTCGCGATGAACCGGCTGCGCGAACGGATCACGCATATCCGGATGACCGACCAGGGCTGCATGCTGCGCGCCTACGACCGCAGCGTGGTCGATACCATCAACGCCTGCCGCGAGGTCAATACCTTCATCCCGGCGCTGGCCTACACCTTCTCGTCGAATCCGGTCGAGATCGTGGTCGGGCACGAAGAGCGGCATGCGGGCGAATCGAAGTACTCGCTGTATCAGCTGGTGCGCCTGAACTTCGACCTGGTCACCGGCTTCTCGATCGTGCCGCTGCAATGGTTCTCGATGATCGGCACGATCCTGTCGCTGCTGTCAGGCGGCCTGTTCGTGGTGCTGCTGGTACGGCGTTTCTTGCTGGGCTCCGAGGTACAGGGCCTGTTCACGCTGTTCGCGTTCAACTTCTTCCTGGTCGGCATCATGCTGTTCGGCATCGGCCTGCTGGGCGAATACGTGGGCCGGATCTATCAGCAGGTACGCGACCGGCCGCGCTATCGGATCAAGGCGATCCTGGACGCGTCGCAGGGCGATGCGCGACGCGGCGACGGCGGACGACGGTCAGGGCTGGAGGAGTTCAGCGAATTCAGCGAATTCGATGAATCCGGCGACGGCGGCCGGTCCGGTCCCAGCGATCCCCACGACCCCCGCGATTCCCGTCACGACCGGAAGCCCCCATGCGCGCCGTAGTCTTCGCCTACCACAACGTCGGCGACCGCTGCCTGCGCGTGCTGCACGCGCGCGGCGTCGAGGTGGCGCTGGTGGTCACGCATCGCGATCGCCCCGATGAAACGATCTGGTTCCGCCGCGTGGCCGACACCGCCGAGGAACTGGGCTTGCCGGTCGTCCATGGCGACGATCCGAACGACCCGGCGCTGGCCGCCGCGGTCAAGGCCGCGCGGCCCGACATGCTGTTCTCGTTCTACTACCGCGCGATGATTCCGCCGGCCGTGCTGGCGCTGGCCCCGCGCGGCGCCTTCAACATGCATGGCTCGCTGCTGCCGAAGTACCGCGGCCGCGTGCCGGTCAACTGGGCCGTGCTGCACGGCGAGACCGAAACCGGTGCGACGCTGCACGCGATGGAAGCCAGGCCCGATGCCGGCGATATCGTCGCGCAGACCGCGGTGCCGATCCTGCCCGACGATACCGCGCAGCAGGTGTTCGACAAGGTCACCGTGGCGGCCGAGCAGACGTTGTGGCGGGTCTTGCCGGCGATGCTGGCCGGCAACACGCCGCGCCGTCCTAACGTACTCGCCGAAGGCAGCTATTTCTCCGGCCGCCGTCCCGAGGACGGCCGCATCGACTGGCGGCAGCCGGCCGCCGCGGTCTACAACCTGATCCGCGCGGTCGCGCCGCCCTATCCCGGCGCCTTCACCGAACTGAAGGGCCGCCGCCTGGTGGTCGAACGCGCGCGCCGTCCGTTGCCGGCCGAGATGCCGCCGACGCAGGTGCTGGCCGGCCTCACGCCCGGCCTGCACGTGCTCGACGGCCGCATCGTCGGCCTGTGCGGCGACGGCGGCCTGGTGCTGATCCTCGCGCTCTCAGAAGGCAACGCGCCGCTGTCGCCCGCCGCCCTCGCCGCGCTGCTGCAGTCTTCTCCTCAAGCCTGAAGTCTGGAAGTCCATGAAGAAAGTCCTGATCCTCGGCGTCAACGGTTTCATCGGCCACCACCTGACGCGACGCATCCTCGAAACCACGTCGTGGGAAGTCTATGGCATGGACATGTCGACGGCCCGCCTCGGCGAGCTGGTCAACCATCCGCGCATGCATTTCTTCGAGGGCGACATCACCATCAACAAGGAATGGATCGAGTACAACATCCGCAAGTGCGATGTCGTGCTGCCGCTGGTCGCGATCGCCACGCCGGCGACCTACGTGCGGCAGCCACTGCGGGTGTTCGAACTGGACTTCGAGGCCAACCTGCCGATCGTCCGCGCGGCGGTCAAGTACCGCAAGCACCTGGTGTTTCCGTCGACCTCGGAGGTCTACGGCATGTGCGGCGACGAGGCCTTCGATCCCGAATCGTCGCCGCTGGTCTACGGGCCGATCAACAAGCCGCGCTGGATCTACGCCTGCTCCAAGCAACTGATGGACCGCGTGATCCACGCCTACGGCATCGAGCAGGGCCTGAACTACACGCTGTTCCGGCCGTTCAACTGGATCGGGCCGGGGCTGGACTCGATCTTCGAATCGAAGGAAGGCAGCTCGCGCGTGGTCACGCAGTTCCTCGGCCATATCGTGCGCGGCGAACCGATCCGGCTGGTCGACGGGGGCGCGCAGCAACGCGCCTTCGCCGATATCTCGGACGGCATCAGCGCGCTGATGCGGATCATCGAGAATCCCGGCGGCATCGCCAGCGGCAAGATCTTCAATATCGGCAACCCGGGCAACGTCCACTCGGTGCGCGAACTCGCCGAGATGATGCTGCGGATGGCCGCCGACTACCCCGAGTACGCGGAAAGCGCGCGCCATAGCCGCATCCTGGAGACCTCGTCCGGCGAGTTCTACGGCAAGGGCTACCAGGACGTGCAGCACCGCGTGCCGAAGATCGACAACACGATGCAGGAGCTCGGCTGGCAGCCGACGGTGACGATGGCCGAATCGCTGCGGCGGATCTTCGAGGCCTATCGCGAGAAGGTGATCGAGGCCCGCACGTTGGTGGATTCGGGCAACTAGGCCGCGTGTGCCCGACTGCAAGCTCTTCAACAAGCGCTACAGCGAGCGCTACAACAAGCTCCATCACAAGCTCGACGACAACCCATGGCAATGATCGCCCTGAAGGTCGACGTCGACACGCTGCGCGGCACGCGCGAAGGCGTGCCGAAGCTGATCGCCCTGCTGCGAGCCCTCGACGCCCGCGCCACCTTCCTGTTCAGCCTCGGTCCGGACCATACCGGCTGGGCGCTGCGGCGCGTGTTCCGGCCGGGCTTTCTGCAAAAGGTGTCGCGCACTTCGGTGGTCTCGCACTACGGCCTGCGCACGCTGATGTATGGCGTGCTGCTGCCGGGCCCGGATATCGGCCTGCGCGCCGCCGACGCGATGCGCGCGGCGCGCGATGCCGGCCATGAATGCGGCATCCACACCTGGGACCACGTCTACTGGCAGGACCATGTGCGCACGCGCGATGCCGCCTGGACGCGCGCGCAGATGCGGCGTGCTTGGCAGCGCTTCGAGGCGGTGTTCGGCACGCCGCCATCGACGCATGGCGCGGCCGGCTGGCAGATGAATGCGGAAGCGTTCCGGCAGCTCGACGATTGGGGCCTGCGCTATGCCTCCGATGGCCGTGGCGCCGAGCCCTATGTACCCTTGCTCGACGGCACGCCCTGCCGCCACGTGCAACTGCCGACCACGCTGCCGACGCTGGACGAACTGATTGGGGCGGATGGCATCGACGAGAACAACGTCCACGAGGCGCTGCTCTCCCGCACCGTGGACGGCCGCGACCATGTCTTCACGCTGCATGCGGAGCTGGAGGGCGGCAAGCTGGCGCCGGTGTTCGAGCGCCTGCTGCAGGGATGGCGCCGGCAGGGGCATCGGCTGGCGCCGCTGGCGGGGCTGTATGAACAGCTCGATCGCACGCGGCTGCCGCATTTGCCGCTGGCCTGGGGCACGGTGCCCGGGCGCAGCGGCGAGCTGATCGTGCAGCGCTGAAGCGCGGAGGCCTCGCCGCCCGCGCCGGAAGCCTGCTTTCCTGGGGCCGCGCTGGAAGCGCGGCTTTCCCCGGGGCCCACGCGAGGCGGCGGTTTTCCTGGGCCCCACGCCGAGACGGCGGTTTTCCCGCGGCCGGAAGCGCCGGCCCGGTGCCGACGCTCAGCGCAGGCGTCCCGCCAGCCGCAGCCCGTTGAATACCACCAGCAGGCTCGCTCCCATATCGGCGAACACGGCCATCCACATCGTGCCCAGCCCTGCCACGGTCAGCGCCAGGAATACCGCTTTGATACCGAGCGCCAACGCGATGTTCTGCGTCAGCACCGTGCCGGTACGGCGCGACAGCCGGATAAAGGCCGGGATCTTGCGCAGGTCGTCGTCCATCAGCGCGACGTCGGCGGTCTCGATCGCGGTGTCGGTGCCGGCCACGCCCATCGCGAAGCCGATGTCGGCGCGCGCCAGCGCGGGCGCATCGTTGATGCCGTCGCCGACCATGCCGACGCGGCCATGCCGGGGGCCCCGCTGTGCTGCCGTCTGCGCGGTCAGCGCCGCGACGGCTTCGGCCTTGTCCTGCGGCAGCTGATTGCCGCGCGCCTCGTCGATGCCGACCTCGGCCGCGATGGCCTGCGCCGTATGCGGGTTGTCGCCGGACAGCATCATGGTGCCGACGCCGAGCGCGTGCAGCTCGGCGATGGCGTCGCGGCTCGTCTGCTTGACGGTGTCGGCGACGGAAAACAGCGCCTGCACGCCGGCATTGCCCACGCGTTCGTTGGCCGCGCCCGCGTTGGCCGCGCCTGCATTGGTCGCGCCTGCATTGGTCGCGCCAGCGTTGACCGCGCCGTCGTTGGCCCCGCCCGCGTTCGCCTCGCCGCCGGCCAGCAGCACCACGGTGCGGCCCTGGCGTTCGATCGCCTCCAGCCGCGCCTCCAGTTCGTCCGAGCACAGCCCCATCTCGTGGATCAGCCGGTGGTTGCCGAGCCAGTACCGCTGGCCATCGACCGTGCCGGTGACACCGAGCCCCGGCAGCGCCTCGAAGTCCTGCACCGCCAGCATCTCGACGCCATCGCACCGCGCCGCCGCGGCGACCGCACCCGAGACCGGATGGTCCGAACGCGCGGCGAGGCTGGCCGCGATCGCGCGGGCGCCCGTCGGTGCGCCGGGCAGCAGCGCGTAGTCGATCTGCTGCGGGCGGCCGTGCGTGAGGGTGCCGGTCTTGTCCAGCGCCAGCCAGCGCAGCGATTTGCCCTGCTCCAGATAGACGCCACCCTTGATCAGGATGCCGTGGCGCGCGGCCGCGGCCAGCGCGCTGACGATCGTGACCGGCGTGGAAATCACCAGCGCGCAGGGGCAGGCGATCACCAGCAGCACCAGCGCCTTGTAGATCCAGTCGAGCCAGGCGCCGCCGGCCAGCAGCGGCGGCAGCACGGCGACCAGCAGCGCGATGATAAAGATCGTCGGCGTGTAGATGCGCGCGAAGCGGTCGACGAAACGCTGCGTCGGCGCGCGGCTCGCCTGCGCGGCCTCTACCGCATGGATGATGCGCGCCAGCGTCGAATCCGAGGCCGGCGCGGTGACTTCGTATTCGAGCTCGCCGGTCTGGTTGATCGAGCCGGCGAACAGCAGATCGCCGGCCTGCTTGTCGACCGGCACGCTTTCGCCGGTGATCGGGGCCTGGTCCAGCGCCGACTGCCCGCGCAGCACCCGGCCGTCGAGGGCGACCCGCTCGCCCGGGCGCAGCCGCGCGACCGCACCCGGCGACACGCTGCCTGCGGGCACGGCCAGCCAGACGCCGTCGGCCTGCAGCACGGTGGCCTGTTCAGGCGCCATTGCCATCAGGCCGCGGATGGCGTTGCGGGCGCGGTCCAGCGAGGCCGCCTCGATCCGCTCGGCCAGCGCGAACAGCACCATCACCATCGCCGCCTCGGGCCAATGGCCGATCAGCAGCGCGCCGGTCACCGCGATGCTCATCAGCGCATTGATGTTCAGATTGCGGTTGCGCAGCGCGATCCAGCCCTTGCGGTAGGTGCCCAGCCCGGCCACGGCGATCGCGACCAGCGCAAAGGCGGCGGGCAGCCAGGGCGTGGCCAACGAGAACCACTCGGCCAGCT
>NZ_JCBAJO010000111.1:0-15480 GCF_059772245.1 Cupriavidus sp. R6-3 | reverse complement strand
CTGGCGCGGCTGCGGCCTCGGCGCAAACAGATCGGGCCAGACCTGGAACAGCAGCCCATACAGCGGAAAGGCGCCGATGCCGATCACCATGGCGCCCACCCACCACGTCGCGCGGCCGCGCTCCGCTTCCACTTCGTTCGGCGTGTTCATGTGATCAGCTTCCCTGGCGCCTTGACGTAGTCGCGCTTGACCGCGTCAACGATCCAGTACGCGGTGGCGCCGACCGTTCCGGTCGGGTTGTAGTTCGAGTTCTGCGGAAACAGGCAGGCCCCGGTGACGAACACATTGGGCACGTCCCAGCATTGGCCGAAGCGGTTGACCACGCTGTTGGAGGGATCGCTGCCCATCGCCGCGCCGCCGTTCAGGTGCGTCGACTGATAGCTGGTCGCGGTGAATGGCCGCTGGCGCGGCCCGGGCTCGGTGGCGACTACCCCGCGCATCGCCTTGCCGATCTGGTCGCCCTTCGCGGTCAGGAACGCCGACAGCTTGATGTCATTGTCCGGCAGGTCGTAGGTGATGCGCAGCAGCGGCTGTCCCCAGGCATCGCGATAGGTCGGATCCAGCGACAGATAGCCGCCGCGCGTGGGCATCGCCGAGCCGGTGATGGTGATCGACGCCGAATGGTTGTAGTAGCGGCGCACCGCCTTCTTCCATTCGCTGCCCCAGGCCGGCGTGCCCTTCGGCGTCGGGTGGTAGCCAATCGGCGCGCCGCTGACCACCTGGATCTGGATATAGCCGCCGCCGACGAAACCGAGCGGCCCGTGATCGAAGTTGTCGGCGCTGAAATCGTCGATCGTCACGGCCGCCGCGCCCGCGCCCATGAAGGGGTTGATATGGGTCCGTTCGTCGAAGAACAGGTTGACGCCCGAGGTGGTCTGGTGCGTGTAGTTGCGGCCCACCACGCCCTGGCCCGTGGCCGGGTCGTAGGGCTTGCCGATGCCCGACAGCAACAACAGCCGCACGTTGTGCACGCTGAACGCGCACAGGAACACCATGTCGGCGGGCTGGAAGAACTCCTGCCCGCTGCCATCGACATAGGTGACGCCGCGCGCGAGCTTGCGGTCCTTGTCGAGCTCGACGCGCAGCACCTGCGCCCCGGCGCGCAGCGCGAAGGTATCGAGCTTCATCGCGGCCGGCAGGATGCAGACCTGCGGGGAGGCCTTGGCGAAATGCTCGCAGCCGAAGTTCGAGCAGAATCCGCAGTAGACGCAGGCGCTCATCGGCAGCCCTTCGGTATTGACATAGGGCCGCGTCGACAGCGCCGAGGGCTGGATATAGGGGTGATAGCCCAGCTTTGCGGCCGCCTCGCCGAACAGCGCCGAGGCGTGCGCGACCTTCATCGGCGGATTCGGATACGGCCGCGAGCGCCACGGCTCGAAAGGATTGCCGCCCGGCTGCACCTTGCCCTTCAGGTTGCCGGCATAGCCCGAAGCGCCGATCAGATAGTCGAAGCGGTCGTAGTACGGCTCGAGCTCGTCGTAGCTCAAAGGCCAGTCCTGCGCGGTCAGGTCCGCCGCGAAGATGCCCTTGCCGTAGCGGCGCTCGTAATGGCTGCGCAGCTTGAAGTCGGTCGGATCGAAACGATAGTAGGCGCCGGACCAGTGATTGCCCGAGCCGCCCAGGTGCGTGCCCGGGTAGGCGAACTGCCAGCGCCGCATCGGCAGGGCGGTCTGGCTGGTGTTGTTGCGGAAGGTGAAGGTCTCGGTGGCGGTGTTCTGATGCAGCGCGTGCCGCCGCGTATAGCGCAGTTCGTCATGCACCGTCGGCGCCTGGAAGTCCGGAGAGGGCCACCGCGGCTCGCCGCGTTCGAGCATCACCACGCGATGTCCGGCGGCGGCCAGTTCCTTGCCGATGACCGAACCCGTCCAGCCGCCGCCGACGATCACGGCATCGACACGATCGAGGGTCTTGCTCATGGCCGCCCTCCCTTCGGTGCCGATGCGCCCTTTGCCGGCGACGATGCGTGCGAGCCGCCATGACCGGCGCCGTGCATGGTCCCATGCCCGGCGGCGCGCGCCATCGCGATCGACATCGGCGGCCGCACATAGGCCACGCCATGGCGCTCGATATCGTTGGAGTAGCTGGCATAGACGCCGGGGAAACCGACCAGCTTCCAGCCCGCCATATTGCGATTGCCGCCATGGATCGGATCGCCGAAGAAGCCCTCCATGGTGCCGTCGAGCAGCATCTGGAAGAAGACCTTGCCGGGCAGCGTGCCCAGTTCGATCTCGCCCTTCTCCAGCGCCGTCAGCAAGGCATCCTGTTCACGCGGCTGCAACTGCGAAAACGGCTTGCCGCCATGCCGCTTCGCGCTGACCTCGTCGATCGCGGCCAAACCCGTACGAAAGGCCTGCGCGGGCGTCAGCGCGAGCTGATAGCCCTGCTCCGGTGTGCCGGCCTGGAAGGGTCCATGACGATAGAAATGGTCCCCGCCGCCCCAGGCCCCAGCCAGCTGCCGATCGAGAAAATCGGTCACGCCCGCCTCTCGTGCGCCCGGCCCCAGTTCGTCGTTCGGAATCAACCGGGAAACGATGGCATCCACGGTAATTCTTTCGCGCGCATTGAAAAAATGGGACACGCCACCCGGATTGGCCGCCGCCGCGCTGGCGGGGCCCGGCGGCGCCGCCAGCGCACTATCGCCGACCAGTCCCGTTGCGGCGGCTCCGGCCGGCAACCCGGCCCCGAGGGCTTTCAAAAGCGTGCGCCGCATGGGCGTGAAGGGTTTCGTCATCGCTGCGCTCCTCGAAAAACCGCAGTCGATGCAAGAAGCGTGGCAAGACCACGCCGGGATCACCTGATATGGCGCATCCGCGCCCCTGGTACGGCCGTTGCCTTCGTCCGATGGGGGATGACTATAGGAGCCATACCATGACGAAGCGAAACTGGATTTCCGTTGCAACCTTGAGCGTCGCCATGCTGGGCGGCCTGGTGGCCGGCTGTAACCGCGGCGGCGACGATGCCGCCACTACCGACAGCAGCGCGGCAAGCGCGCCGATGGGCCCCGTCCCGAGCGACACCACCGGCAGCGCGGGTACCGGCACGGGCACGGGTACCACCGGCACTGGCACTGGCACCACCGGTTCGACCGGCACCAGCGGCACCACGGGCACCACTGGCTCGGCCGACACCACCACCGGCACCGCCGGATCGGGCACCACCGGCGCCACCGGCACCACGGGTACCGGCACTGCTGGCTCGACGGGTACGGGCACGGGCACCGGCGCCGCCGCGGGCTCGGGCGGCAGCACCGATACGCGCACCGGCGCAAGCGCACCGCAGTAAGTTCCGCAGCAAGCCCTGAACGCTGGCGGACCCGCCGGCAACCCTTCCCCCTCTCTCCTCGGCCCCTCTCCTGCTCGCGGGAGAGGGGCGTTCGTTCGTGCTCGGGGCGCGTGGGCCGTGCGTTGGTGATCGGTGCGTTGGTGATCGGTGCGTTGGTGATCGGTGCGTTGGTGATCGCTGCGTTGGCGATCGCTGCGTCGTCGAGGCGGCCGCACCACGTCACCCCGCATCGCCACGCCGCCTGGGCGTGGGCAGCATGATCGGTCGAGGCCGCAAGCGCCGTCCCTACGCCGCCTGGGCCGCATGATCGGTCGAGGCCGACAGCGCCTTCCATTGCTCGAGCTCGGCGCGCGCGGCATCGAGCTTGCCACCGATATAGCCGAGCGCATCGGTGCCGGCCGCGAAGCGCAACGGCGCCTGCGGCACGGCGGCCAGCTCGACGATGGCCCGCGCCAGCTTGTCCGGGTCGCCAGGCTGCCGGTGGCTGTAGTCGTCATAGCCGCCGCGCAATGCCGCCGATGCCGACACGTAGTCGGGAATGGCCTCGGCCCCGTAGCGTACCGACGAGCCGTCGAGGAAATCGGTGCGGAAGAAGCCCGGCTGCACGATGGTGACCTGGATGCCGAAGCGCGCCACCTCCAGCGCCAGCGACTCGGAGAAGCCCTCGACCGCGAACTTGGCCGCGCAGTAGATCGACGCGCCTTCGAAGCCGACCATGCCGCCGATCGACGACAGATTGAAGATGCGGCCGGCGCGCTGGCGCCGCATCACGGGCAGCACCGCGCGGGTCACGTGCAGGGTGCCGTGGACGTTGGTGTCGAACTGCTTCAGTACATCGTCGGCGCTGTTCTCCTCGAACATGCCCAGCTGGCCGTAGCCCGCGTTATTGACCAGCACGTCGATGCGGCCGAAGGTCGCCACGGCGCGGTCCACCGCGTCGCGCGCCTGCGCCGGGTCGGTGACGTCGAGGCGCAAGGCCAGCAGACGCTCGCCGTGCCCCGGCAATGCCTGCTCGATGCGCAGCGGATCGCGTCCGGTCGCGACGACGTTGTCGCCGGCATCCAGTGCCGCCCTGGCGATGCACGCGCCGATGCCGCGCGCCGCGCCGGTAATGAACCAGGTCCTGTTCATGCTGAACTCCCGAAGTGTGGATCGATGGACTGTCGGCCTTGCCGGTGTACCGCAATGGCGCACGGCGACGACATGCGGCCATGGTAGGCAGCGTGCGCGGGCGCCCGTTAGACCAAAACTCGGCAGCGCTTGCCTGATTCTCCAGAGCGGTGCGTTGGCGCCGTCCTGCGCTCCCGCGGGCCCTTGTCCGCGCGCTACACTTGCGCGCATACCGGCCTTGCCCCTGTTCCTGGCCTCCAAATGGCGCCTGCGCTAACTGCACAGCACGATGATGCAGCGGGCGTAGAGCGATTCGACGCCTTCATCCCGCGCCTGCCTGGCCACCGCTTCTGACGACCATGTCCATCCCCTTCGATCCAATGCCAACGTCGCCACGACCACACGAGCCCGAGCATGCCCGCCGCCAGCGTGAAGAACGCATGGCCGCACTGATCGGCCGCCTCGCGCCGGCGGAGGGATATACGATGTCCGCGCTCGACGCGGTCAAGTTCCTGCGTGCCAACGGCCCGCTGCCGCGCACGCCGGTGCTCTACGATCCCTGCATCATCGTGCTGTGCAGCGGGCGCAAGCGGGGGTTCTTCGCGGGGCGCGAGTTCGTCTACGACGCCCAGCATTTCCTGGTGCTGTCGCTGCCGATTCCCTTCGAGTCGCAGACCGAGGCCTCGCCGGAGGACCCGATGCTGGCGATCTCGATCCGCGTGGACCTGGGTGTGCTGGCCGAGCTGGCGTTGTCCGTGCCGGCATCGGCGTTGGCATCATCGGGGTTGGGGACACCCGCAGCGTCGGCGTCGGCGTCGGCGTCGGCGTCGGCATCGGCATCGGCATCGGCATCGGCATCGGCGTCGGCATCGACATCGGTGCCGGCATCGGGGTCCGGATCGGCGTTGGAGTTGGCGTCCCGGTCTGGTGCGGCGCCGGCGCCGGAACCCGAGGACGCGAGACCCGCCGAGGTAGCAGGCATCCAGTCGACGCCGCTCGACGACCGGCTCGGCGACGCCGTGGTACGCCTGCTCGAAGCGCTGACCTCGGACATGGAGGCCGCGGTGCTGGGCCCAGCGATCCTGCGCGAAATCTATTTCCGCGTGCTATGCGGCCCCCAGGGCGCGGCGCTGCGCGCGTCGCTCGCCTACCAGAGCAACTTCGGCCGCATCGGCAAGGCGCTGCGAATGATCCATGCCGGCTACGACCAACCGCTGTCGGTCGACACGCTCGCCAGCGCGGCGGCGATGAGCGTGGCGGCCTTCCACGCGGCCTTCAAGTCGGTCACTGGCACCTCGCCGCTGCAGTACATCAAGGCCACGCGGCTGCACAAGGCCCGCATGCTGATGATCCAGCAGGGCATGAATGCGTCCGTGGCGGCCAGCCGCGTCGGCTATGAAAGCCCGTCGCAGTTCAGCCGGGAATTCAAGCGGTTCTTCGGCCGCAGCCCGATCGACGAGGCCCGCGTGATGAAGGAAGCGATGGCGCTGCGCACGCGCGTGGATTGGGCGCGCGCCGCCTGAGCGCTTGCGCCCGGCGGCTGCGGCGCTCGCAGCGCCGGCAGCGCCTGCGGCGTTCGCGCGCAGCGGAACGGTCGCAATTGAGCGGTCGCAATTGCACGGTGCCATTGAACGGTGCCATTGAACGGTGCAATTGAGCGGTCGCAACTGAAGGCCGCAACTGAACGGCCGCGGCGGAGGGCCCGCGCCGCGGGTCAAGAGAATCAGGCAAGCCCGCCCGAGTATTCGGCATGGGCTTGCGCGCCCCGCCTTCGTACAGTGATGGCAAGCGATGGCATCGAGCGCCGAGCGGCGTTTTCCCGGGGAAATGCCGCATCGAACGCGCGCCGTCGCGAATCATCCCACCTTCACTGTACGGAGTACCAATCATGACTGCACAGCAAGACCAGCGCGACCTGGAAGGCCGCGTCGCCATCGTGACCGGCGCGGCGGGCGGCGTAGGACGCGCGACCGTCGAACTGCTCCACCGCCGCGGCGCGCGCGTGGTGGCCGAGGACATCAAGGACGCGGTCACCGAACTGGAGATCGACGGCGAGATCGTTGCCCTCACCGGCGACGTGTCGCAGGAAGCCACCGCACGCGCGGCCGTGGACACGGCGATGGCGCGCTTCGGCCGGCTCGACATCCTGGTCAATAACGCGGCCCGCATCATCAACCGCACGGTCGCCGAGATGACCGTCGACGAATGGGACCAGATCCTCGCGATCAACGCGCGCGGCATGTTCGTGCATGCCCGCGAAGCGCTGCGCGCGATGATCCCGGCCCAGCGCGGCGTCATCGTCAACGTCGGCTCCTACGCCAGCGTGGTCGCGCTGCCGACCATCGGGGCCTATGCGGCGTCCAAGGGCGCGGTGGCACAGCTGACACGGGTACTGGCGGCGGAAAACGGCCAGCATGGCATCCACGTCAATGCGGTGGGTCCGGGCGATATCGTGACCGGCATTCTGGACGACCAGATGCCCAACGGCCGCGAGTTCCTGGCCGAGCACGGCAAGAACAACCTGCTCGGGCGCGCGGCCCAGCCCGAGGAAATCGCCGAGGTGATCGCCTTCCTGGCGTCGGACAAGGCCAGCTTCGTCACCGGGGCGCTGGTGATGGCGGATGGGGGGCATACCGCGGTTTGAGCGAGCCATGCCGGCGGCGCGGCGGTACGGCGCGTCAAACCTGCGAAGGCTCGTGCCGCCGCATCAGGGACTGGACCAGCGGGTGACCCTGGAAATGCTCCAGCAACCTTGTCTTCTGCGGATCCGTCAGCAGCGAATCCTGGATCATGGCTGGCCAGCGAGCCGCCGCTGCCGCAACGGTATGACGGATCGCCGCCGCTGCCGGCTTCTCCGGGATGCCCAGCTCGGCGCAGAATCGCCGGAGAACGGCCGGCCCAATGCCTGGCTTGGCAGCCTTGCCCTGCCGCGCGTCGCTCACCGACATGCGCGGCTTCTCGTTCAGAGCGGGAGGCAGGATGTGCAGCGCATGCCCGGTACGGCGGTTGTACGCGGAATAGCCGACGATGTCGTAGGCCGGCGGCAATTCCGGCGTGCGACCGTCGGGATAGTAGATGCCAATGTTCTTCAAGTGCATGTCGGGATTGCCCAGCATCTCGTTGACGACGATGCGCCGCAGCAGTTCATGCACGGCCGACTCGCCGAGCGACGGGAATTCCATCATCACGCCCGCCACATCGAGATAGCTTGCGCCAAGGTACTTCTGCTCTGGCATGACTTCGAGAATCTGCGCGAAGTCTTCGCAATGAATCCGCCCTTGCGGCGTGCGGTCATAGCGAATCACAGCGAGGAAATTGGTGCGGCTGTCGGCATCGCCAAGATCGTAACCATGCTCCACCGCCAGGGCCTCCAACGGGGCCAGGTGCGCTTCGGTGACATTGACTCCGGCTGCGCCGGCAAGCCGCAGCGACAGTTCCTCCAGCTCGGGCAACAGCGGCTGCCCGACTACCGGCAGCTTGGCGATGATGTGGGTGTCCTGCATCTTGGTCCGGCCCACATATCGCCCGCCCTGCCGGATGACGCCCACCTTCGGCTGCACCCCTGACAGCGAGACGCCGTCGTCCATCGGGTCGGCGGTCACCGACATTTCGACCGAGTCGGCATCCTGCGTGACATAGTGAGCCAGCTCGTCGCGCGTCAGTTCAAGAGGCCGCGCGTGGACGTTGCCCGGCAAATCCTTGCCGCAGGCCGCGAGCATCTCGAAATGGTCCTTCGGGTCGCAACCACGCTGCGCGGCGACATGATCGCGGAAAACGCCTTCGGGCAGCAGGTTCTGGAAGAACGCGGGCAGCAGCCAGCCATTGGAAGGGCTGAAGCGTCCGTTGAATAACGTTGAGCCGACGTCGGCCCACAGCGCCCGCTGCGCTTCGCGTTCGCGGGCCAGCATCGACAGGGAAACCACCGGCGCATCGCGCATGGCGGCAAATGCCTCGTCGGCCACGAAGCGATTGACGACCTGAGCATCGCCGAGCGCGTACTGGAACAGCACGCCTGCCCGAACCTTGCCGATGAAGATACCGACTGCTTTGACGTTCATGAATTGCCTGCCTAGGACTTGTCAGCTTCCGTCTTGCGCGCCGCAAGACGCTCCCGCGCCGCCTGCACACGAGTCTTGACCGCGGGCGCTGTCGGCGTGAACGCGCCGTCCTGAGCCAGGCCGGCTGCCGCGCCCTTCGGCACGATGGCCAGTTCGTAGCCAAGGCGATCGAGCACAGCGAGCAATGTCGTGACTTTATAGTCACCTTCTCCGCTCAGCATGGAGGTAACCGTGCGGCGCGACAGACCGGTCCGCGCCCCGAGCTCGCTCTGCGTCAGCGAGAGGGCCTTCATGCGGGTTCGGAGCAGCGTGGCGATGTCAGGCAATGATCGCATGGTACTAAAGTAGTATATTCTCGAAAAATCATACTTTATTGCTCACTCGACGTCAAAAAAATGAGCAGCAAAGTAGGATAACTGGGCTTTATCCTACTTTACTGCTCACTCCGGCGAGCGCCTCGGTGTCGCCAGCCAATGGCTGGCCTGGCATCAGAAGCAGGTGCCGCCAGGCACCGCCGTACGAAGCTCGGCCTCACCCGCCGATATGCGGCCGATCCGACTGCATTCGGTCGCCTTGTTCATCCGGCGGCGATACCTGCTCGTTCATCACCTCGTTCGGGGTGGGGGCGGGCTTGTCGACGGGTTTTGCGCCGGGCTTGCCGCCCTGCTGGCCCTGCTGGCCCTGCTGGCCCTGCTGGCCCTGTTGGCTTTCCTTGCCCTGCCTGCCCTGTTCCGCCTGCTTGGCGCTACCGGCCGGGTTGCTTTCCGACGGTAGCGTATCGGCCTGGGCGGCCGGGTTCTGCCCACGTTCCTGCGACAGCGGGCCCTTCTCCGGTGTCAGCGACTCGACGGACTGCGGGGCCACGGGGTTCGGAATCCCTGAAGATTTGTCCTTCATGCGCATCTCCGTTTGCAATGGGTAGCGGGTCGGGCCTGCAGCACGCCGCGACAGCGTGGCGCTGCGCCCCCTCCCATGGCGGACGCAAGACACATACCCGGACACACGCCCGGACACATACCCGGACACATGCCCGCCCCATGCGTGCGGATTCAGTCCACCGTCACCCCATTGGCCCGGATGATCTCGCCCCATACCTTGATGTCATCGCGGATCGTCGCCGCGAACGCCTCGCTGGTCTTTGCCCGCGGATTGGCCATGTTCATCAGCGCGAAGCGCTCGCGGATCTGCGGGTCGCCCAGCATGCCGTTGATCTCGGCGTTGAGCCGCTTGACGATCGGCGCGGGCGTGCCGGCGGGCGCAAACAGGCCGTACCAGCTGTTGGTATCGAATGGATAGCCCTGCTCGCGCATGGTTGGCACCTCGGGCGATACGGCGCCGCGGCGGCTGCCGCTGATCGCCAGCGCGCGGATCTTGCCGGAGCGGATCAGCGGCAGCGACGACGAGGTATCGACGAAGGCCACCTTGATCATGCCGCCCTGCAGATCGTTCAGCACCTGTCCGACCGCCTTGTAAGGGACGTGGCGCATGCCCAGGCCGGCCTGCATCTTCAGCGCCTCCATGGTCAGGTGTCCGCCCGAGCCGATGCCCCAGGAGCCGTAGTCATAGGCATCGGGCCTGGCCTTCACGGCCGCGACGAACTCGCGCAGATTGCGTGCGGGGAAATCCGGTGTGACCACCAGGAAGTTGCCGCCCTCGCCCACCTGGGCCACCGGCGCCAGATCGCGCAGCGCGTCGTAGGGCAGCTTCGGCTGCAGCGTATGGTTGATAACGATCGACGCCGCATAGGTGAACAGCAGCGTATAGCCATCGGGCGCGGCCTTGGCCACGGCATCGACGCCGATGATGCCGGTCGCGCCGGGCTTGTTGTCCACCACCACGGTCTGCCCCAGCCGCTTGCCCAGCCGTTCGGCGATCACGCGCGCGAACAGGTCGGTGCCGCTGCCGGCCGAGGACGCGACCACCAGCCGGATCGGCCGCGACGGCCATGTATCGCTGGCCCATGCGGGCCCGGTGGCGAGCGGCGCGGCCACCAGGGCCATCAGTGCCAGCAGCGTTTGCCGCCGGCGGTCCGGCGACGCGAATGCACTGGCGCTACCGTTCGCGCTCTTGTCCGCGCTCTTGTCCGCCCCTTTATCCGCCCTCTTGTGCGCTCCCTTGTCTCCGCTCTCGTACGCGCTCTCGCAGGCGCTCTTCCTGTCGATCGACATCGTCCGTCCTCTCCTTATCGTTGGCTGAACGGGTGGCGCTCACCGCGTTCGATGCTGTCGGCGCAGGCCTGATAGAGACTGCGCGATACATAGCTGGCCACCTGGCGCGAACGCTGGCGCAGCCACCCGGCCTTCAATTCGCGCGCCTGCCGCAGCGTCGGCGCATCGCCCGGCGCGCCGGCAAGCACGTCGATCACGTGCAGGGCCAGCTGGATCTCCCCCTTGTTGGCGAGCCCCTGCGCATGGCGGATCAGCGCGTCGTGATCGCTGACCGCCTCGGCGATCTGCGCGGCGGCCTGCTCCGGCGGCGCCGGATGCAGCGAGGTCGCGTTGCGGTCCCACCAGCCGTTTTCCGCGCGGTAGATATCGCGCGCGATATAGCTGGGATCGCCGTAGCTCGGCCGCATCCAGGGCTTGCCGAACAACTCCTCGGGATAGCGCAGCGCCGCCAGCATCTCGCGCTCGTCCATGCCCTGGTTGATCAGCCGGATCACCTCGTCGTGCAGCCAGTGCAGCGCGCCTGCGGTGTGGCGCAGCACCTCGACCGCCTGCGCGCCGCACAGGTCGGCGCCGAACTCGCGCACCACGCGCTCGGGCTCGAGCGCGGCCAGGTTCTCCAGCGTGCGGGCCCAGCGCGGCGCATCGCGGAGCGTGCGCAGCGGCGTGCCGATGTTCGGGATCGAGTCGATCACGGCCGGGCCGCCGTACAGGATGCGCGATTCGGGCAGCCAGACCGCGAGCGCGTCGTCGGTCTCCGACGGCGCCCACAGCAGCTCGGCGCGGCGCGGTCCGGTGCCGATGGTCAGCCCCTGCGCGAAGGTTTCGGTCGGCGCATGCTGGCTCAGCTTGCCGGCCAGGCGTCCACGCGGCTGGCGGAACTGCACCTCGGCCAGCGCCTCCTGCAGCGGCATGGTGGCGCGGTAGCGCGCCTGCCGGGGCAGCACGTTGGCATGGGCGATCACGCGCGGCGCGGGGTCGCCGCGCTCGGCGCAATGCGCCAGCCACAGCGGCAGCCCGCTGTTGTAGCCGAGATGGCCGTGGCTGAAGACGATGGCGGCGATGGGCAACGGGGTCACGCTGCGCAGTGCGTCGATCATGCCGCGCGTAATGGCGCCGCCAGGACCGGCATCGACCAGCAGCAGCGCATCGCCATCGGCGGCGCCGGACTGCGTGGCGGTCTGCGTGGTGATCTGCGCGACGAAGGACTGGCCTTGGCCGTGCAGCTTCCAGACACCCGGGGCGACGGCCTCGACCCCGTCGCCGGTGGCCAGCGCGGCGGGGCGCGCTTCGAATTCCTGCATGCGAACGACTCCTGTGACAGAACGAAGGACGAGCGCCGCCCTGCTCCGCCGGGGAGCGTCATCGTGGGCAACGCCAGGGAAAAAAGACCGGTAGGACCGGCTAGCGCCGGCCGACGCGGGAACTGACCGGCGCGCTCAGGCTGGCCGCGCAGCAGTCGATCAGTTCGGCCAGCGGCGGCTCGCCGCCGCGGCGGCCCTGGTCGCGATACCAGTGCGCCAGCGAATAGACCACGGTGTCGTTGAACCAGGTCAGCCGCAGGTTCATGACCTCGCGCGGTATCTCGGGGCACAGCGCGAATACCAGCTTGCGCACGCGCACCAGCGCCGAGACCGCGTCGCGTTCGACCAGCCCCTTCTTCAGCAGGTTGGGACTGAACGTGGTCTGCGCCAGCACCTGCAGGTAGTGCCGGCCCCAGTCGGTATCGCGCACCGTGTCGGCCAGCGGCAGGATGGTGCACTCGACCACCGCGTGCAGATCGTTATCGCGGCCCTCGGCGGCCAGCCGGTCCAGATAGCGATGGCGAATCACGTTGATCTGGTGCAGCCGCCGGTTCAGCAGATGGCTGACCAGCGCCTCGCGCGAGCCGAAGTGGTAGTGCAGCGCCGAGCGGTTGCGCTGGCCGCTCTCCAGCACAATCTGGCGCAGCGGCACCTGCTCGACGCCATGCTCGGCGAACAGGCGCTCCGCGATCTCCAGCATCCTGGCAGCGGTGCCCGGCACGGCGGCCTCTTCCTCGGCAACCGGCGCCACCACCTTGCGCCGTCCCGCCGTCTCGGTGTCCTCGCCGATCACCGAGCGAATCTGTTTGAGCTTCATGCGTGCGATCCGCAATGTCCCCGCGACCATCGCGAGGTTCGCTGTCAGCATAGACGCGTCGCGTCGTTCTAATACTAGGGATTAACCCGAGAAATCGGACGTCCTCATGACGCGAACGTGCGCCTCGGGGTAATCCCCAGATTTTCGAATCGCCATGCGGCGCTATGGTGTTCCGGACCCGCGTAATACCACGTATTAAACGCTGCGGGCCACGAAGAACATCGCAAGACACGGAGGAGACACGGCATGAAGGGATGGTGCATCACGGCGGCGGCCGCCGGCCTGATGGCGCAGGGCGCGCATGCGCAATCGTCGGTGACCTTGTATGGCGTGGTCACCGCCAGCCTGCAGTACGTCAACAACTCGCAGAACGTCAGCGGCGGCGTGCTGGCGCCGGGCAGCGGCTCGCGCACGATGCTCAATTCGTCGGGCATCGCGCAGTCGCGCTTCGGCCTGCGCGGCACCGAGGAACTCGGTGGCGGCGTGCAGGCGCTGTTCGTGCTGGAGAACCAGTTCAACACCGACAACGGGCAGATGGGGCAGAACGCGATCTTCGGCCGGCAGGCCTTCGTCGGCCTGAAGAACGAGCTGGGCCGCATCACCTTCGGCCGGCAGTACACCTCGTCGTTCCTGGCACTGGGCAGCTTCACGCCGGTGGCCTACGCCCCCGAGTTCGAGCCGGTGGTCGGCATGGCCGGGCCGAACTTCCGCGAGAACAACATGGTCCAGTACCACGGCAAGTTCGGACCCTTGTCGCTGCACACGCACTGGTCGTTCGGCGAGCGCACCGGCAGTCTCGCCGCCGGCTCGGCCTACGGCATCGGCGTGTCGTACTACACCAACGGCTTCGGCGTGGCGGCGGCCTACGACGAGGTCAAGACGCTCAATGCCGCGCAGGCGTCCGGCGCCTCCGGCTCCAGCGACTACGGCCGCGACATGCGCGCCTTCCTGGCCGGCAGCTACGAGATCGGCGCGTTCAAGTTCGTCGCCGGCTACCGCTGGGGCAACTCGGTGGCGCCCGGCGAGGGCACGCCCACGCTGCTGCCGCACCGCGACGACATGCACTGGGCCGGCGTGCACTGGCAGACCACGCCCGCGCTGCGCCTGAGCCTGGCCTACTACTACGACGACATCAAGCGGGCCGATATCGGCGGCGCCAGCGTCAATCCGGTCAATCCGCAGCAATACCTGGCGCTGGCCGACTATCGGCTGACCAAGCGCACCGATGTGTTTGCCGGCGTGATGTACGCGCGCAATGCCTCGCTGAACTGGGACAACATCGGCTATCTGCCCAACGGCCAATCGGTCGGCTACGCGCCGGCCACCTCGCAGGTCTATTACAAGCGGCCCGACGCCAAGGGACAACTCGGCATCTCGCTGGGCATCCGCACCATCTTCTAGCAGCCACGATGCAAGCCATGGAAAACACGACGACCGATCCCGCCCTCGCCGCGCGCCTGCGCGAGGCCTTCATCTATACCTTCCCGGTGCACGATCTCGCGCAGGTCCGCTGGCAGATCACGCAAAACCCGCAAAACCGCAACCGCGTGCCCGTCAACGGCTTGCTGCATTACCGCCGGCTGCTGGACCATCGCGCCCGCACCGTGACGCAGCCCAACAACGACACGCTGTATTCGCTGTCGTACCTGGCGCTGCACAACGGGCCGATGCTGCTCCGGCTGCCGGACATGGGCGAGCGCTACTACAGCGTGGCGCTGCTGGACATCTTCACCAACAACTTCGCCTGCATCGGCAATCGCACGACCGGCTCGGAGGCCGCCGAATTCCTGCTGGCGGGGCCCGACTGGTCCGGCGACGCGCCAGCCGGCGCGCGGCTGATCCGCTGTCCCAGCAACGATGTCTGGCTGCTCGCCCGGCTGCTGGTCGATGGCGAGCACGACCTGCCGGCGGTGCATGCGTTGCAGGATGCGATCCGGCTTGAGCCGGTGGGATCGCGAGTTGGATCGCGAGCTGGATCGCAAGAAGGACCGCAAGACACCGGCGGCAGCGGCCTGCTGGAGACCGTGCCCGACGAGGCCGATCCGGCCAGCTATCTGGATCCGGTCAATGAGGTGCTGGGCCGCAATCCGGTGCCGGACGACGAACGCGAGCTGGTGGCGAGTTTTGCCGAAGTCGGCATCCGCCCCGGGCATCGCCGTGCCTACGGCGACCTGCCGACGCCGATCCAGCAGGCCTGGCGCGCGATGCTGCCGGCGCTGCGCAAGGAACTGGCGCGCACGCCGGGCTTCGGCAATGGCAGCGAATCGGGTCCGTGGCAATCGGGCCCGGACCATCTGGGCAATTTCGGCAAGGACTACACCTATCGCGCCCATGTATCGCTGATCGGCCTGGGCGCGCTGGAACGCGCCGAGGCCATCTACGCCACCTGCGTCAACGATGCGGCCGGCGAACGGCTGGACGGTGCGCGGGCCTACCGGCTGCATATCCCGCCGGCGATGCCGGTCGACGCGTTCTGGTCGCTGTCGATGTACGAGTTCGCGCCCGACGGCCGGCGCTTCTTCACCGAGAATCCGATCGGCCGCTATACCATCGGCGACCGCACGCCGGGACTGCTGGTCAATGCCGATGGCAGCATCGACCTGTGGCTGCAACATGCGCGGCCCGAGCCGGCACGCGAGGCCAACTGGCTGCCGGCGCCGGCCGGCCGCTTCTCGCTGACCTTGCGCTATTACCACCCGCGCGAGGCGCTGCTGTCGCGGCGCTTCCAGCAGCCGGCGCCGGAG
>NZ_JCBAJO010000110.1:0-15811 GCF_059772245.1 Cupriavidus sp. R6-3 | reverse complement strand
GGCTCCTTCACTGGCTCCTTCACTGGCTCCTTCACTGGCTCCTTCACTGGCTCCTTCACTGGCCCTTCACTGGCCCTTCACTCGCCCCTTCACTCGCCCCGTCCTCCGCCCCTTCTCCTCGCCCCCCGTCCGCTCGACCCTTTCCCCTCGGCTCTCTCCCCCTCCGCCGCGCCTTAGCTCAGGTCCTCCCCTTGGTTGCCCGCGCGCCAAGAACAGTTTGGCGCACCGCCATCAGTCGGGCCTCACCACGCAGAAACGGGTACGTGCAGCGCGGATTGCCGTCCGCAGAATCGGGTACGGATTGGCATCGCTAGCCCTTTTCGGACCGCCGACAGCCGCAGAAACGGGTACGCCATGGCCCACCCCACAAGGATTTCGGCACGCAGAAACAGGTACGGATAGGCCGGCACTGAAGGCCGATCCGCGGTCCGCGCACGAGTCACGTTCGCAGAATCGGGTACGGTTTGCCGGTTTTTTTGCCGCGACGCAGAAACGGGTACGGTTTTCCGGGTGCATCCCCTCGGGATCAATGCGGCACCGTTTCCCGCAGAAACAGGTACGCGGATCGCACCGGTCGGACACGTACCAGACGCGCAGAAATGGGTACGGCCGTCTGGCAGTCCTCCAGCGATCTCTTCTGCGAGGTCCGACCTCCGACGCAGAAACGGGTACGCCCTCAGGCGTTGGCAACGTTTCCGGCCGGCAGACGTTTGGAAGCGCTCGCTTTTAACAGGATGTACGTATACGTGGGCCTTTGCCGTGAGCGGCGCGGCTTCACGGCCTGGAAGCTGCGCAGAAACAGGTACGCTCGTCGCTCCACCGATGCCCCATCGCGTACGCAGAAGTAGGTACGCTTTGCGGAGGCCGCTCCCCCGCCTGTCGCTCGCAGAACTGGGTACGCCGCAGAAACGGGTACGCACTTCCCCCAGTTGGTCCCACGCATCTTCACGCAGAAACGGGTACGGCCACGCCGGGATGCGTGCAATACCGGGCCCAATGCGCTTTATGAGGCGCTTTCCAGTCTTCTCGATCCCAGCCGGCACGCCGATACGGCGCAGAAACGGGTACGCACCGAGCCCGCGGCCGCTGTGGATAAGCCTGTGCAATGCCGAAGTTATCCCCGCAGAAAGCGGTTCGCCGCTTTCGCTGAAACAGGTTCGGGTATACGCAGATTCGGGTTCGACGCTTCGCAGAATCGAGTACGCTGCGGCGCAGAATCGGGTACGAAGGGAGTCGGTTTACGTTTACGGTTCAACGGCTTAGGCGCCCCGTATACGGTTTACGAGTAGTTAACCGTAAAGGTATGTATTGCTTGTAGTGGATGACCGCGCGGAAGTGGACAACCCTGCCGGGTTGCCCCCTGCCGCACGGCATGCGAGCTGGCAAGAGAGAGATATCGGCACAGAGCCAAGGGCTGACCAGGCCGGCGCGAAGCCGCTGCGAACGCGGGGTATACCCGGCCAGATTTCACCACACGACGGGGTATACGCCCGAATCTCCGAACGTACCCGTTTCTGCGTGACAAGGGTGGCGGCATCAAGTAAAAAGGCGGGTAATTCGAAGCACGCCGATATGCCGATCAAACGTTCCCTGGCCACCCCGGACGACCGCACCGTCACTGACGTGGAAACCGGTCCCTCGCGCATCATCGTTCCCGGCAACGATGCGCCGTTGGTTCCGTCCGAAAAATTTCAGCGGCTGTTCGACGAAGCGCAAGCCATGGAGCGCGAAGACGCTTGGCAAAGTGGCGAGGTCGGCTTTCTGAGCCGCGCCAGTGTGCAGGTCACGCTTCCCTACCGAGCGCCGAAGGGCGCGCCGCCCGTCTGGACCCGGACCAGTGGCAACATCTCGCTGATGATCCAGCCCGGTTACTTCACGCAGCAGCGTTCCGAGCGCGCCAGCAACGGCCGCCAGAAGCTGGTGTCGGAAACGGTCTCGCTCGGGTATCCCTATGGCTCCTATCCGCGGCTGATGCTGGCCTGGATCGGCAAGGAGATCATGGCGAAGAAGAAACGGGGCGAGTTTACCGGCACCGTGGACGACCGCCGCATCTCGCTGGGTAACTCGCTGTCCGAGTTCATGTACAACCTCGGCATCCCGATGGCCACGGGCGGCAAGCGCGGCACCATGACGCTGGTGCGCCAGCAGATGATCCGCCTGTTCTCCGCGACCATTGCGATCGTCCAGAACAAATCGGCGCCGACGCAGAACCAGACCAACAACCACGAGCCGATGTCGATCGATCGGGTCGGCTACCTGCTGGCAGATCAGCTGTCGACCTGGTGGGATCCGATGCAGCCGGGCCAGGGCTCGATGTTCGAAAGCTTTGTGGTGCTGTCGGAGCCGTTCTTCAACGAGCTGGTCAATCGCCCGGTGCCGGTCGATATGCGTGCGCTGAAGGCGCTGAAGCAGTCGCCGTTCGCGCTGGACGTCTATTCCTGGCTGACCTACCGCTTCTTCACCATCCAGCGGCGCACCGAGATCCCATGGGAAGCGCTGCAGATGCAGTTCGGTACCGAGACCGAGAGCGAGCGCAAGTTCCGCGCGTTGTTCCGCAAGGCGTTGAAGGACGTGCTGGTGGTGTATCCGGACGCCAAGGTCGACGCCGACTCGTCGAAGGCGCTGATTCTGCAGCCCTCGCGTACCAGCGTGCGCAAGCTGGCCTGAGCGACTGTCCTTGAAGGAACGCGCCGGGGCCCCTTCGCCTCGGCAATATTGGGCGCGGCAATAAAAAAAGCAGGTGTTGAACACCTGCTTTTTTGCTGGCTCCCGGCGAGTGCCGCGAACCAGCGGCGACGCGGGCAATCAGGCCGGTTTGATGCCGGAAGCTTGCTTGCCCTTCGGACCTTCCTTGACTTCGAAGGTCACTCGCTGGCCGTCCTTCAGCGTCTTGAATCCAGTGCCCTGGATTTCCGAGAAATGGGCGAACAAGTCCGCGCCACCATCGTCCGGGGTAATGAAGCCGAACCCCTTGGTTTCGTTGAACCACTTAACCGTACCGGTTGCCATGTGAGTTTCCTTTCGACGCAAGTTCTTTGTACACGACGCAAACAACCGTTCAAGCACGTTGATTTCTCGCAGATACCGAACGGAAGCCGACGAGGGTGACACGACTTGACGCGACTGTGTTGGGCATCATATCCAGTTTGTCTAACCGTGTCATGTGCGGCGTACAACGCACAACCTCTAATGTAGGCCGATTCTCGACCGATTTTCAAGCACAACTTTTGAAGAAACTTGTGCGCCTTTTTGGCTTCCGGGCTGTAACGAATTCGTGTAATTGAAGAAATCGGTTGATAGCACCAAGGCGATTGACTAAAGTTTCGCCTACAGTCAAACCGCGCTTTCAGCGCTGAAAGAGAGAGGCCCCGGTGGCAGCGAAAATCATCACGGTGTTCAATCAGAAGGGCGGCTGCGGCAAGACAACGGTCAGCATGCATCTCGCGGGAACGCTGGGTTTGCGCGGGGCGCGCGCAATGCTGGTCGATATGGACGAGCAGGGAACCGCGACGCGTTGGGCGGCGCAAGCCTCGGACGAGCGCCCGTTCCCCGCTTCCGTCATTGGTTTGGCGGCCTCCGGCGGTGCGATGCACCGCGAAGTCCGCAAGTTCGTCCAGGACTACGACTATATCGTCGTCGACTGCCCGCCCGCAGTGCACTCCGCAGCGCCGTCCAGCGCCCTGCTGATCTCCGATCTGGCAGTGATCCCGGTCGTCCCGTCGCCCCCCGATCTGTGGGCGGCGGTGGCGGCCAAGACCCTCGCGCAGCATGCGCAGGTCCAGAACGAAACATTGACCGTCCGCGTGATGGCCAATATGGTGCAACGCCGCGTTTCCATCGCGCGCCAGGCTATCGAAATCCTGGGCGATGACGGCGACTTTCCCCTGCTGCAATCGATGATCGGCTCGCGCTCGGCGTTCCGTGAGTGCCAGGCCATCGGTTGTACCGTGCACGGCGTACCGGGCGCACGCGAGGCAGTGCAGGAAGTCGACATCATGGTGGACGAGGTGTTGTCCCTGATCGAGTAAAGAGAATGGCAACGAAGATGAAGAATCTGCGGGCCGGCATGCTGGCCGGCATGGCGGCGGAAAAGAGCCGCGCCGACACGCTGGACCGCTTCGCGCGCGCGGAAGCGGCGATCGCCAAGCATCCGCACGGCCTGTTGCAGGCAAAGGGCGCCGAAACACCGCCCACTTTCAGCGCTGAAAACGAGGAGCGTTCGGGAGACGGCCGCGTCCTCAAGCGCATCCCGCTGGCGCAATTGCACGACAACCCGCTCAACGCGCGCCGGATTTACGATCCCGCCGTCGTCCAGGAGCGCGCCGCGTCGATCGCGACCCACGGCCAGAAGACGCCGGGTCTCGCGGCGCCAGATCCGTCCCGTCCCGGCCATTACATCCTGATCGACGGCCACTACCGCAAACGCGCGCTCGCGGCGGCCGGCAAGCTCGAGATGGAGTGCTTCGTCGAGAGCGACCTCAGCGACCTCGACTTCTACCGCCTGTCCTTCCTGCTGAACGAACAGCGCTCGGACCAGTCGGCGCTCGACAATGCGATCGCCTGGCGCCAGTTGCTGGACGAGGGCAAGGTTGCCAAGGAAGAAGATATTTGCGAGCTGACCGGCATGTCGGCCGGCACGGTCAACAAGACGCTGGCGCTGCTGAAACTGCCGGAGTCCGTGCTGATGGTGATGCGCGAGCGTCCCAGCGCGATCGGCATCGCGGCCGGCTATGAGCTGACGCTGTACTACAAGCTGGCGGGCGAGGAGCGCACCCGCGAGTTGGCGATGCGCATCATGAACGACGGCCTGTCAAGCCGCGAAGTCGAGGCGATTCGCAAGCAGGCGCAAGAGGGCAAGGCGCGCAAGGTCAAGGAAATCAGCCGCCAGTACAAGATCCGGACCAGCGGCGGCGAGCTGCTGGGCACGATCAAGGAATGGGACTCGGGCCGTGTCGTGCTCGACGTCCAGCTGACCGATCGCGATGCCCGCGAAGCGCTGCTGGAAGCCCTGAAGGCGCGCTTCGGCCTGGACAAATCGCTGCTGTAGCAGACCGCACGGGCGGCGCGCCGCTGGGCCATGAAGATGGTCCGCCCGCGCAGCACGCCATCACGGCTGCCCGGCGTGCCGCCGCACCAGCATGCGCGGCGTGAATCGGAGGTCGCGATGCTCGGCATGCTCGGGCAGCGCAACGAAATCCCGCCACGCCGCGCGAAGCAGCCGGTCCAGGCCGCTGGGGGAATAACCGGCAAGCGGCTGACTGGCCCGTTTGGCCTGGCCTCGCGACGTCGGCGGCAACATCAGCGGACCCAACAACGGCGCGGCGTGGGGTAGCCCGTCCGCCGCCAAACCGCGGTCTGCCCAATGCAGGGAGAGGGCGTTCCAGGCATCGTCGCTGAGCGTGGCGAAGCGCTTCTCGACGCGGCCCGGCTCAGGGTCCGACATCACGATTCCGGACCCACCGCGGTCGAACCGCGGGCGAACCAGACAGCGGCTGCCGTCGCCGAGCCGAAGATGGCCCCCGGTGACCAACACGGCTTCGCCGATCCGCATCCCGCAATCGCCGATCAGATACGCGGCGGCATTGGCCGCCCGCCATATCGGCGTGCCATCCGATCCATCGAGCCAGCGGCGAAATGCGGCCACACTCGTACCCGCGCCGGCCGCCAGCCCGGGAGCCGCTTCCCGGTGACCGGCCAGCCCAGCCAGACCATCTGCCTGATCGGCTGCCTGATCCTCTAGCTCTCCGTCCGCCTTGTCGCCTGGCCGATCGTCGTGCAATGCCGCCGCCGCAGGCGGTATCGCAAAACCATCGAAGGGATGATGCGCCAGCACGCCGCGTTGGCGCAGCCAGCCGAACAGCGCCCGTATCACCCGCATGGCCGCCTGGCGAGAACTGTCCCGCAAGCCGCCCTCGAACGGCCGCCACGGCATCCGGTCGCGCGGGCCGGCGGGTCCCTGCCAGAACGAGGCCGGTTGCGGATTGGCCAGGAAATCCCAATACGCCGACAGATCTTCCGCGTTCATGCCGCGCAAGGGCTGCCGCCGCCGCGCCGCCCACAGCAGCAGCCGTTCCGCCTCGCGCCGATAGCTGGCCCAGGTGTGGGAGCCGGGCCGCTTGCCCTCCAACCATTGGCGTACCAACTGCAACTCCTCGCCAAGAACGGCTCGCCAGTCGCCATTAAGTGATGTACAGAGCATATATTCCAGAGGAACAGGCGCCGCCAACCGTTCGTCCAACGGTGCCGGCGACATCCGCGGCCGCTGCGATGGCGCGACCAGCGCGCCCACCTGGGGCCCCAACACCGGTCCCCCATCGCTGGCACGCAGCGTGTCGCGCTGCCGCTCGAGCCAGTGCCGTACCACGTCGGCCGACTTGGCGCCCAAGCGCGGCACCCCGCGCCACCAGGCGGCGCCGCGCCGGTTGACCCGCTCCACCAGGTCGCCGATGCGTTCGATGCCGCCCGCCGCGAGGCGGCGCGACAGGCTCGGTCCGAACCACAGCGACACCGCGTGATCGAGCGCCGGCCGCCCCGGCGACAAGCGCTCCAACGACGACAGCGCGTCGACGCGCCGGTCCATCGCGACATTCGAGCGACCCTTGAGCGAGTCGAACATCGCCGCGATATCCGGCCGGTTGTTCTGCAGCGCGAACTGGACCAGCCGATCGCGCAGCCGCAGGATGCGCTGCACCGCCTGATGCTCGGTCAGCGCCTCCTCCTCCTCGTCCGGGTCGAGCAGATAGCGGTTGGCGATATCGACCGCGGCCATGCCTTGGGCATACGCGCGTACCACGGCGAATTCGGTCCGGGTCAGTTTCGAGGGATCCAGCGTGTCGTCCCGCACAGACATCGGCAATCGCCCTTAAGTGATTGATTGATAACGACTTTGAGCAGACGAGTAGCGCAACCTGCCCAAATTGCTACCCGAAGTGTAATGTAAATTATTTTCTCGGCACAGCGTCCGAAAGGTCGACCCGTGCCAGCAGAGCATGGCGAAGAATCGCCGCGAACATCGCCTGAAACATTGACCGGACATCGGTCGAATACCGCCCAAACATCGGTCCGAACCCTAAGAACGCGGCCGCTTTGCGATTGACGTAAGGGAAAATCCTTACCCCGCCTCCAGCCTTGTGCTGCGTACGCATTCGCACAAAAGCGACTTGCCCACCATCCGGCAAGCCTTGCTTTCCTGTTTTCGCATGCATATGCTGGACCGCAGAATAAGTGAAAGTTAAGTCTGTCTTTAGAGGGATCGAAAGCGTGCAAACACGCAAACGGGGCGATTGCATCACGCTTGACGGGAAGGGACGGCCGCGCTGAACGCCGCGCCGAACAGAAGCGGGATGGATCGTAGGGAGGGGCAGGGGCAACATAGCACCGCACTTCCGATCACACGGGCGACCGTCGCGGCGCACGTGTCGCAACAAGAACGAGAGCGGCATGGCCACCATTCTGTTGATCGAGCCTCATCCATTACTGCGATTGGGCCTGCGCCAGTTACTGGCGCAATCCGAGCTTCCCGTCCACGTCATCGATGTCGAACCGGCCGCGCTGCCGTCGCCCGACGACGCCCGCCTGCGCGACGCCGACCTGCTGATCTACGGCTGGCACGACGATGGCAGCGGCACCTGGCAAGCGATGGAGGACGTGTGCCGCTATCTGGCGCCGCAGCGCGTGCTGGTGCTGGCCGATGGCCTGCCCGCCGCAATGGCGCAGGAATCCGTGCCCCCGATGGTGGCGGGCCTGCTGTCGAAGAACTGCTGCGCCGAGGTGCTCGACGCCGCCATCCGCCTGGTGCTGGCCGGCGGCGAGTGCTTTCCCGCGCTGGTCCACGCCCAGCCGACGCGGCAAACGGGGCTGTCCGGCCTGCAGAACACCGGCGGCAGGGAAGGGACGGCCACCCGGCCGGATGAACCGATCGAGTCGACCCGCGCCGTTCCCGGCTGGTCCGCGGACATCGCCATCCGCACCGCACCGCTGATCCAGCCCGATATCGAAACACCGTCGTTCGGCTCGCATCTGCTCAATATCACCGAGCGGCAATACGAGGTGCTGGCACTGCTGGCACGCGGCTACCCGATCAAGACGGTCAGCCGCGTGCTCAATATCTCGGTGGCCACCGCCAAGACCCACGCCTGCACGCTGTACCACCGCCTGCATGTGCGCAACAAGGGCGAGGCCGTCTACGAAGCGCTGCGGCGCGGCGCCAAGCTGAACTGGCCTGGACCCTCGACGCTGGGCGCGGTGCCGTTGCACGTCGACGCCATGCGATTGCCGGCGGTCTGCCAGGCGGCCTGAGTTGCAAGGCGCCGGTCACGGTGGCATGTGCTTGCGCGAACTCATCCTTTCGGCTGAGGGACTTCATTCCAATGGTCGAGGCGGCCCGGGAGGCGGCTTGCTAGGCTTATGGACATGCACGCCGGCAGTCACCTCGCCCCCCTGAGCTCGCCCGAGTCGATGACGACCCTTCTTCTGGCCAACAACGCGATCATGCTGCGCGCGCTGTCGCGCCACCTCGGCAAGCGTCAGGCCTCCTGCCCGTTGACCTTGCAGTCGCCGGAATGGCTGCTGCACGCATCCTCGGCCCAATTGCCCAAACAGCTCGTCGATTTCGCGCTGCTCGACTGCAGCAGCAGCGACGCGGATGCCGGCGCGCTGATCGAGGCCTTGTGCCGGCGCATCGCGCCGCGCCGGTGGCTGCTGATCGCCAGGCCAGGCGCCACGGCGCTGACGCAGCGCGCCGCCCGGCTCGGGGCCGGCGGCTGCCTGCTGGCACCGGCTTCGCCCGACCTGCTTTCCGCGGCGGTGGCGCTGGTCAGCGCCGGCGGCCAATGCTTTCCGCGCGCCAGCATGGCGTGGCTGATGGCGCCTGCTCCCTCTCCCGCTGCGACCTCCAACTTTCTGCGCCCTGGTTCTACGGCAAGCGGCTGATGGTCGTCCACCGGCGATGCGGCCTATGCTGGCACTACGCTGCTGGCGTAGCCGGACCCGGGATCAGAAGGTCCGCCGCCGGCAGGAGCGGGGGGTCATATGAATGGAGGAGCGGCGGTCCTGATCGTGCGCGGCTTTGCCGTGCCGGAGGGCCGCAACAAGTGGGCGTGTTGTTATGAGATCCGGCTGGCGTCGGCATGCGATGGGCCGCTGGTCCATCGCGGCGAACTGCATGGCCGCGCGTTCTGCAGCGAGGATGCCGCGGTAATCGCGGCCCGCGAAGCCGGCGAGCGGGAAGCACGGCGGCGCATTGCCGCGGGACTGGCGACATCGTTCCTGTCGGTGGCGCCCGGCACGTGCGCGGGCGATGGCCGCGACATCAAGACGCCGCGGCCGGACGATCGGTAAGCGACAGAGCCAGGCGAACGAACACGAAGGGGGGAAATAAGGCGCGTGCTCGGGGGAGCCGCATGTCGGATGACGAATCGAACGACATGCGTACACGCGCGTATCGGCTGCGGCGATCGCCCGGCCGGATCTGCGGACCACGGCGGAGCCGCCGCTCGACAGACGGCACGCCGGGGTCCTTTCTTTTTTGGGAAGGGCGCGGCCGTCGACGACGACCGCAGACGACGCCCGCAGACGACCACCGCAGACGACGACCGCAGACGACCGCAACGCAAGGAAGGGGGAAAAAAGAAGCCCGCAGACCGGGGGACCATGCGGGCTCCAAAGTGGCAGGCCGATTCCGCCTGGCCCACCACAAGACTGACGATATCCAATCGATCTTGCGACTTCCATCAACCAAAAGGACCAAAAGCCCACGGTCGCGCCGCGGCGGCGCGAGGCATTCCGCGGGGCATTCGACACCATGTGGCACTGGCACTTGATTTCGCGCTTCGGCGACGCCGCGCTGCTGCTGCCGTGCGCCGCGCTGTTGCTGCTGTCGCTGTGCCATCGCGGCGAATGGCGCGCGGCGCGCGACTGGTGCCTGGCGTTCGCCGCCGCCGCCGGACTGACGCTTGCATCGAAGCTGGCCTTCATCGGCTGGGGCATCGGCGTGCCGGCGCTGGACTTCACCGGTTTCTCGGGCCACAGCATGATGGCGGCGAGCGTGCTGCCGGTGCTGCTGCATCGGCTCGCACCGGGACGGCGGCCGCGCCTCGGGTGGATCGCGGCAACGCTCGGCGCATCGCTGGCGCTGCTGGTGGGCTATTCGCGTTTGCCGCTGGGCGCGCATTCGCTCAGCGAAGTGGTGGGCGGACTCACGCTCGGTTTTGCCGTCAGTGGCGGCTATCTGCTGGCCACCGCGCCGCGGCGGCATCCGCGGTGGCACCGATCGCCGCGCGCGCCGCTGTTGCTGCTGGTGGGCGCCTTGTTGCTCGGGGTGCCGGCATCGGGCGCGCATGCGCCCACCGAGCAATGGATCGAACAGATCGCACTGTACCTGTCCGGACGCGCGCGACCGTTTCAACGCGAGGATTGGCAGCGGCGCGACGCCGCGACGATCGCGCCGCCATCCCCTTCTACGCTTCTGTCTACCTCACCGTCTTCCTCCTCCGCGTAGCCGCCCCCACCTGTGTGGGGGACCCAACAGACCCCACGCCGACCCGAGCGCGACGATGTTCGCGATATGCCGACGCACGGCATCGACAGGGCAGCAAGGGGAGAGGGTCATGGCAACGGCAAGCGCGCAAGCGGTCGTCGAGCGGCAGACAGCGCTGCAACTTCTGTATCGGGTCTCGGATGCATTGACGGTGGGCATCTGCGGCATCCTGGTCGGCGAATTCTGGTTTCCCGAGGGCGGTCTGGCATCGGCGGCGCCGATACATGGCTTCCTGACCGCGTTCTGCGCGGTCGCCACGCTGATCGTGTTCCCCGCCTGCGGGCTCTACGAATCGTGGCGCGGCCGCAGCCGCGCCGCACTGGGCGTGCGCACGCTGGCGGCATGGAGCCTGGTCGCGGTCAGCGGCCTGGTGCTGGCCTACCTGATGCATCAGATCGGCGCGGTGTCGCGCTTGTGGTCGACCACCTGGTTCGGCGCCGTCTCGCTGGCGCTGATCGGCTCGAGGCTGGTGCTGTACCAGCTGCTGGGCAATGTGCGGCAGCAGGGCATCAACGCCAAGCGCGTGCTGATCTTCGGCTACGGCCCGCTCGGCAACGAGATGTACCGGCGCGTGCATCGCATCCGCGAGGCCGGCTATCACGTGGTCGGCATCTACTGCGACCACGACGACGACACGCTGCCGTCCGGCGTGCCGATCCTGCGCGAAATGAGCGACGTCACGCGCTTCGTGCGCAGCCAGGACGTGCGCGAGATCTGGCTGACGCTGCCGATGGCGGCGTGCCGCGATCTGTGCGACGTGGTCTACCAGTTCCGCAACGACCTGGTCGACATCCGCTGGGTGCCCGACATCATGTCGGTCGAGCTGCTGGGCCACCGCTTCAGCGAATTCCTCGGCCTGCCGGTGATCGACCTGAACAGTCCGCCCGATTCGCGCATCACGGGCCTGCTCAAGGCAAGCTTCGATCGCGTGTTCGCCGCGGTGGCGCTGCTGGGCATGTCGCCTCTGCTGGTCGCCATCGCAATCGGGGTCAAGCTGTCCTCCCCGGGCCCGGTGCTGTTCCGGCAGAAGCGCCTGGGCATCGACGGCAAGCCCTTCGACGTCTTCAAGTTCCGCACCATGGTGGTCCACCAGGACCGCGGTGTCACGCAGGCGGTGCGCAACGATCCGCGTGTGACCCGCATCGGCGCCTTCCTGCGCCGTACCAGCCTCGATGAGCTGCCGCAGTTCTTCAACGTGCTGCGCGGCGAGATGTCGGTGGTGGGCCCGCGCCCGCACGCGCTCGAACACAACGAGATGTACAAGGAGCTGATCGACCGCTACATGCTGCGCCATCGCGTCAAGCCCGGCATCACCGGCTGGGCGCAGATCAACGGCCTGCGCGGGCAGACCGACACGGTCGAGAAGATGCGCGCGCGCATCGAGTTCGATATCTATTACATCCGCAACTGGTCCTTCCAGCTGGACCTGCGGATCATCGCGCGTACCGCGCTGCATGGCTGGACCGGCAAGAGCGCGTTCTGAAAGAGTTCCGGCCCACGGCTGTGGCGAACGTGCGTTGGCAAGCGCACGGTGCCGGCGGGTACGGTCGAGCCAAATGGGGCATACCAAGACCCCAGCGGGAGGAGACCATGAAAGCCACCATACGCACGATCCTGGCGGAGGTGGGCCGGCTCGAGGTGCCAGCGGACACGCTGGACGATCACGCCGACCTCTATGAAGCCGGGCTGTCGTCGCTCGCCACGGTGCACGTGATGCTGGCCATCGAGAACGCCTTCGATATCGAGATTCCGGACCGCATGTTGACGCGCCAGCTGTTTCGCAGCATCCAGTCACTGGCCGACGCGATCGTGTATCTGCGCCAGCAGCAGGAGGCAGCATGAACGCGTTCACGGCGCAGGCGGTGCAGCCCCGCCCGCACGATGCCGGCACCGATGCGGCGCATGTCGATCCGCCGGACACGGCGCATCCACCGCGGGACATGCTGGCTGCCGCGCGCGAGGTGGTGCCGCCGGCGACGGCGCAGGCCGATCGCGTGGACCGCGAGGCGGCGTTCCCCGAGGCCGCCTTTGCCGCGTTGCGCGAGCGCGGCCTGCTCGGTGCGATGGTGCCGGTGGAACTCGGTGGCGGCGGCGCGTCGCTCGAAACCATCGCGGCGATCTGCCGCGTGCTCGGCGGCGCGTGCGCGGCCACCGGCATGATCTACGCGATGCATCAGATCCAGGTCGCCTGCCTGGTCGCGCATGCGCGCGGCAGTATCTGGCACGAGCGCCTGCTTGCGCGCATCGCCGGCGAGCAGCTGCTGCTGGCCTCGGCCACCTCGGAGCAGTCGATCGGCGGCGCGCTGCGCACCAGCGGCTGTGCGGTGGCCACCGACGGTGGACGCTTTCATCTGGTCAAGATGGCGCCGACCATTTCGTACGGCGCGCAGGCCGACGTGATCCTCGCCACCGCACGCCGCCATGCGGAGGCGCCGCAGTCCGACCAGGTATTGGTCTGCGTGCTCGACGGCGACTGCACGCTGCAATGCACGAGCGGCTGGGACACGCTGGGCATGCGCGGCACCTGCAGCAACGGCTTCCGGCTGGAGGCGCGCGGCGCCTGCGAGCAGATCGTGCCGGTGCCGTTCGGCGAGATCGCCGACGCGACCATGACGCCGGTGTCGCACATGCTGTGGAGCGCGCTGTGGACCGGCATCGCCGCCGACGCGGTACAGCGCGCCAAGGCCTTCTTCCAGGGGCAGGCGCGCTCGCGGCCCGGCGCGCTGCCGCCGTCGGCCACGCGGCTGGCGGAGGCGGCGGCGATGATCGACACGATGGAGGCGCGCGTGCAGATGGCGCTCGCGCATTACCGCCAGCACACACCGGGCCGATCCGTCTCCGCGGACTTTGCCTTTGCCGCCGAAATGAACGGCCTGAAGACCAGCGTGTCGGCGCTGGCGCTCGAGGACGTGCAGATCGCGCTGCTGATCTGCGGCATGGCCGGCTACAAGCACGGCACGCCGTTCAGCGTCGGCCGCCATCTGCGCGATCTGTGGTCGGCGCCGCTGATGATCAGCAACGACCGCATCCTGACCAATACCGCCAGCCTGCTGCTGGCCGAACGTTCGCATTGAGGAGAATCGGCATGGACTACCAGAGCGGCCAGCACGGTGGCGCCGTCGAGCCTGCCGACACCGCGGCGCCGCCGCAGCGCCTGTCACGATCGCCGGAGGAGGCCGCGCTGGCGGCGCAGCGGCGCTTTCGCCAGGCGCTGATCGAGGCCGGCCTGCTGATTCCGACCGGCGTCGATGGCCTGTATGGCCGCAGCGCCGACTTCGAGGCCATTGCCGACGGCCTGAACGCCGCCATCGGCGCGCTCGGCGCCGACCAGCAGGCCGAGGTGATGCGCTTTCCGCCGGCGATGGCGCGGCAGGACTTCGAAGCCAGCGAATACCTGAAGAGCTTTCCGCAACTGGCCGGCACCGTGCACAGCTTTTGCGGCAGCGATCGCGATCATCACCGGCTGCTGGCCAGGCTCGATGCCGGCGAGGAATGGGCCGACCAGCAGCGGCCCACGCGCGTGGTGCTGACGCCGGCCGCCTGCTATCCGATCTATCCGGTGATGGCCGCGCGCGGACCGCTGCCGCCGCAGGGCCGAGTCGTCGACGTGCTGTCGTACTGCTTCCGCCATGAGCCCTCGGTCGATCCGGCGCGCATGCAGCTGTTCCGCATGCGCGAGTACGTGCGGCTGGGCACCGCCGAGCAGGTCGCCGCGTTCCGCGCGCAGTGGATCGAGCGGGGCAGCGCGCTGGCGCAGCAGCTGGCCTTGCCCTGGCAGCTCGACCTGGCCAACGACCCGTTCTTCGGCCGCGGCGGCAAGATCGTCGCCGACGGCCAGCGCGAGCAGAAACTGAAGTTCGAACTGTTGATTCCGATCCACGACGACGCCCCGCCGACTGCCTGCATGAGCTTCAACTACCACAAGGACCACTTCGCCGAAGTCTGGCCGCTGCGCACCGCCGACGGCGCGCGCGCCCACACCGGTTGCGTCGGCTTCGGCATCGACCGGCTGATTCTGGCGCTGCTGCGCCACCATGGTTTTGCGCTGGCACGCTGGCCGAGCCAGGTGCGCGAGCTGCTGGGACTGCGCCATGTATGACGGCACCGGGCGGCTGGCGCCAGCCGTGCATGCCTCGCATGTCCTGCATACCGAGCAGGCGGTCTGGCCGCAGACCAACTGCTACGTCGACCTGTGGATCGAACTGCTGCACGGCTGGCAGCTCGATCCGCTGGCGGCGCTGCCGTTTACCGTCGCGCAGGACTTCGAGGGCGATCAATTCACCTTCTTCAAATACCCGGTCGACGACCTGGAGCGGCTCTATGGCGTGGTGGTGCAGGAGCTCTCGCTCTACGACGCGATGGAGCGCCATGTCGCGACGCAGACTGCGCGCGGCCATGTGGTGCTGCTCGAGGTCGACGGTTATTACCTGCCGGACAATCGCGCCACCTCGTACCGGCGCCAGCACACCAAGACCACCATCGGCATCGACGTGCTGATGCCCGAGGCGCGCGGCGTCGGCTATTACCACAACGACGGCTACCACGTCGCACGCGGCGACGACTATGCGGGGCTGTTCCGCTTGCTGCCCGACCTGCAGGCCGATCCCAATCTGCTGTTCCCGTATGCCGAGGTGGTGCGGCGGCGCTTTCCACCGCTGTCCGGGCCGATGCTGCTGCGCGCGTCGCTGGCGCTGTTGCGGCGGCATCTGGCGCGGCGACCCCGGCAGAACCCGATCGCGGCGTACCGGCAGGTGTTTCCGCAGCATCTGGACGAACTGGCGGTGCGCGGCGAACCGGCCTTCCACCCGTACGCCTTCAACGTGCTGCGCCAGCTGGGCGCCAACTTCGAGCTGCTGGGCAAGTACCTGCGCTGGCTCAGCCTGCAGGGACAGCCGCTGCCGGCCGCGATCGCCACGGCCTGCCAGCGGCTGGCATCGGAGGCGATGGTGATGCAGTTCCGGCTGATCCGCTCGATTCTCGGCCGCCGGCCCGACGCTTGCCAGGATTGCCTGGACCAGATGGAAGCCTGCTACGAGGCCGCGGTACCGGCGCTTGCCGCCTATGTCGGCGAGGGCGAGCCCTGACGCCGCGGGCGCGCTCGCGACCGCGCCCACGGCCGTAGCGACGACCGCGCCCGATGTGTGCGAACGGATGGCGGCGGCCATGCCGCTGGGCCGGCCGCTGACGCGGCAGCCGCTGGCCGGTCCGTGGCGGATGCTGGAAACCGGGGCCGATGCGATCGCCAGGCCGTCGGAGTTGCCGGGCGACTTGCCG
>NZ_JCBAJO010000011.1:0-52562 GCF_059772245.1 Cupriavidus sp. R6-3 | reverse complement strand
CCGGCCGTCAGCGCGGTGTCCTGCGGATGGCGCGTCAGCCCGTAGACCTTGTTGGTGGTCAGGCCCTTGCAGGCGAATTCCGAGGTATTGCCCATGCCCAGCACGATGGCGCCGGCCGCGCGCAGCCGCTCGACCGCGATGGCGTCCTCGGGCGCGACGAAGTGGCGGTACAGCAGCGAGCCCTGGGTCACGCGGCGGCCGCGCACCCACACCACGTCCTTGACAATCACGGGCACGCCGGCGAGCGGCGGCCGTTCGCCGGCGGCCAGGCGTCCGCGCAGTTGCGCGACGTCGGCCTCGACCAGATCGCGGCGCTCCTCGAAGACGGCATTGAGTTCACCGTTGCGCGCGTCGATGCGTGCCTGGAACGCCGACACCACCGCGCCGGGATCGAGCTCGCCGGCGTTGACCTGGGCCGCGATGCCAGAGGCGTTCGGGTACGGCGGCGCGGCATCGCGGTCATGGCCGCTGTCCTGCCGACTGCGATTCGGATGGGGCATCAAAGGCTTCCTCCCGAAGTCCGGTAACGCGGCTTTGCCATCTCCGGCAGCGCGCACGGCAGGAATTCGCCGTGTCCCGCCGTCGCCTGCATCCTGCCCTCGTGCGCGACGACCTTGCCGCGCACCAGCGTCGTGACCGGCCAGCCCTTGACGCGCGTGCCTTCGTACGGCGTGTAGTCGACCGCGTGATGCAGGTCGGCGTTGCGGATGACCACCTCGCGCTGCGGGTCCCAGATCGCCAGATCGGCGTCCGCGCCGATCGCGATGGTGCCCTTGCGCGGATGCAGTCCGTAGAGCTTGGCGGGGTTGGTCGACGTCAACGCGACAAACTGGTTCAGCGAAATGCGCCCGCCGCCGACGCCCTCGGAGAACAGCAGCGGCAGCCGCGTCTCCAGCCCGGGGATGCCATTCGGAATATAGCGGAACGGCACCTCCTGCCCGCCCGGCTGCTTGCCTTGCGGATCGTCGTAGCGGAACGGCGCATGGTCCGACGAGAAGATCGTGAACAGGCCATCGGCCACGCCGTCCCAGATCACCTCCTGGTTGGCGCGGTCGCGCGGCGGCGGGCTGCAGACGCATTTCGCGCCATGGTAGCCGGGCTGGTCGAGGTCCGATGCCGTCAGGAACAGGTACTGCGGGCACGTCTCGGCGAAGATCTTCATGCCGCGGGCGCGGCTCCAGCGGATCTGCTCGACCGCTTCGCGCCCCGACACATGGACGATCAGGATCGGCACATCGACCAGTTCCGAGAAGGTGATGGCGCGGTGCGTCGCCTCGCGCTCGATCGCCATCGGCCGCGCGATGGCATGAAAGCGCGGCGCGGTCTTCTGCTCGGCCTCCAGCCGGTCGGTCAGCCAGGCGATGCAGTCGGAGTTCTCCGCGTGGATCATTACCAGCGCGCCTTCCTGGCGCGCCACCGTCAGCACGTCGAGGATTTCGCGGTCGTTAAGCTTCAGGTCGTCGTAGGTCATGTAGACCTTGAACGACGTGTAGCCCTTGCGGATCAGGGAGGGCAGCTCGTCGCGCAGTACCGTCTCGGTCGGATCGGAGACGATCAGGTGGAAGGCGTAGTCCACCACGGCGCGCCCTTCGGCCCGTCGATGGTAGTCGGCCACGGCGGCACGCAGCGACTGGCCCTTTTCCTGTGCCGCAAACGGAATCACGGTGGTGGTGCCGCCGCACGCGGCCGAGATGGTGCCCGACTCGAAGTCGTCCGCCATCTTCAGGCCGTCGGGCATCGGCTGGTCGAGGTGGCAATGCGCATCGACACCGCCCGGCAGCACCAGCTTGCCGCTCGCATCGATCTCCTCGTGGGCGCTGCCGAGGTCGTGGCCGAGCTGCACAATGCGGCCGCCGGCGATCGCGATGTCGCATTGCACGGTGTCGCTGGCGGTCACCACCGTGCCATTGCGGATCAGAAGGTCGAACTGTTTCACGGGTATCTCATTACGGTTGTTGTTCTGGCGCGGCACACGCGGCGCTCGTTCAGCGTGCGGCCTCGTTGCCGAGGTCGGACAGGCGGGCCCGTGCGGTCTCGCGTGCCACGCCCGCGGCGACGGCGATCAGCACGCATACCACGGCCAGGTAGATGGCGACCGGCGTGCTGCTGCCGAAGCGGTCCAGCAGGCCGACGGCGATCAGCGGGGCCAGCGCGCCGCCGAACACGCCGGCGAACTGGAAGCCCAGCGAGGCGCCGGTGACCCGCACCTTCGTGGCGAACAGCTCGGGCAGGAACGACGCGAGCGGCGAGAACATGAAGGACACCAGCACCATGCCGATGAACGAGGCCAGCATGATCAGCGCCGGGCTCAGCGTATGCACCAGCGCGAAGAAGCCGAATGCCCACAGCGCGCCGCCGATGCCGCCGATCATCAGCACGGGGCGGCGGCCGATGCGGTCGGCCAGCAGGCCCGCGACGGGGATGAACAGAATCTGCGCGACGGCGCCAAGCAGCACGGCATTGAGCGCGATGCTCTTGGGCAGGCCCAGCTTGGTCGGCACGTAGTACAGCAGGAACAGCGTGAAGACGTAGAAGGCGATATCGCCGCCCAGGCGCGCGCCGAATGCGATCAGCAGCTGCTTCTTGTAGTGACGCAGCACTTCGGCGATCGGCGCGCGCGCTTCGGCGTGCTGCGCTTCGGCCTTCTCGAACACCGCGGACTCGCGCACATTGGCGCGGATGTACATGCCGACGCCGACCAGCAACGCGCTCAGCAGGAAGGGCACACGCCATCCCCAGCTCAGGAACGCCTCTTCCGACACCATCCACGTCACCAGCGCGAAGACGCCGTTGGCCAGCAGCAGCCCGATCGGCGCGGCCAGCTGCACCAGACTGCCGAGCAGCCCTCGGCGCCTGCCTTCGGGATCGAGCTCGTTGACCATGATGGCCGCGCCGCCCCACTCGCCGCCCAGCGCGAGGCCCTGGATCACCCGCAGCAGCACCAGCAGCAGCGGCGCCAGCATGCCGACGCTACCGTAGGTCGGCAGCAGCCCGATGCCGAAGGTCGCCAGGCCCATCATCAGCAGCGTGACGATCAGCACGGACTTGCGGCCGAACTTGTCGCCGAAGTGGCCGAAGATCGCCGCGCCAAGCGGCCGCGCGACAAACGCGACGCCGTAGCTGGCGAAGGACAGCAGCGTCGCGGTCAGCGGATCGCTCTGCGGGAAGAACAGCTTCGGAAAGACCAGCGCGGCGGCCGATCCGTAGATGAAGTGGTCGTAGAACTCCAGCGTGGTCCCCGCCACGCTGGCGCCCGCGACCCGCGCGACCGACTGGGGACGGTCCTGCGCGGCACGCGCGGTTGCGTCGACACTGACTGCTTGCATGATGCGTTCTCCTCCGGAGGGGGCCGCCTGTCGGCGGTTGGCATGTTGGCGTAGTGGGTGGGACTGCCGCTTCCGTGCCGTCGGCACGGCCCTCGCATGGCGTCTCACTGTCCCGTACAGTAGTCCAATAACCGCCATACAATCAAGACCAAAATTGTTTGACGAAAGTGGTGCATGTGCATGCCGGCTATTGGTGCGGCGCACGGTTTCGGGGCACGGCCGCGGACGTGCAGGCCAAGCGGGGAAAGGGTTTGCGGGGTGGGGTGGGAGATGGCCGCAGCGCAGCGCGGCCGCGTGAGGCCCGCCGTCGACGGACGAGGGGCTAGGGAAAACGAGGGGTCAGCCGGCCGAAGAAAGAGAGGCCTGGCGCAGCCGCGCCAGCGCCAATACCTGCAAGGCGGCACAAGCGATGCCGTCGTAGAGCGGCACGTCGGTATCGCGCAGGTTCACGTAGCCGCACAGCGCGGCGGCGACGGTGACCACCACGCGTGCGCCATGGGCGCGATGCAAGGTGCGCACGGCATCGCGCAGCTTGTCGGCCACGCTAGTGTCGGTCGCCCCGCCGTAGGCCCCCGGCGCTTCGATGCCGATGATGCCGGCCAGGCGGCTGCCCAACCCGTACTGCCGCACGAGGTCGCGATACAGCGGCACCAGGTCGGGACCGACCGTAATCAATCCGACGGGCGCGCCGAGTTGGGAGCCGAGCAGCATGGCCGATTCGGTGACACCGGCGACGGGGATCGTCGCCTGCCGGCGGAGCTCGCCGAGCGCGGTGTCCATCGACACGCCGAGGATCGCCGCGTCGCACCGGTGCAGATGTCTGGCGCCTAGGGCGAGCAGGCCCGGCACCGCCAGCGCGTTGTCGGCCGCGGAACGGATGGCCGCCGGGCCGTCGGGATTGTGGTGCCCGTCGAGCGTGTGACCGGGGCCGATCGCCTCGCGCGCCACCGCGCACATGCGCGCCGTCATCTCGACGCTGGCATTGGGGTTGAGCAGAACGAAGCGCACGATCAGGCCAGCGGGGCGCCGAGCACGTCGGCCAGATCGATGTCGGCCGTCGGCGCCATATGCGCCAGCACGCGCGCCTGGACGTCGGCCAGATGGCTGCTCATCGTCGCAATCGCCGCGGCCACGTCGCCTTTGTCGAGCGCGGCGACGATGCGGCGGTGCTCGTCCGGCGCGCAATGGCTCTCGTCCCGCGCCTCGTAGAGCGCGACGAACAGTTGTGTGCGAGCGATCAATTGCTCGAGATAGCGCAGCAGCGAGTCGTTGCCCACCAGTTCGGCCAGTTTCAGGTGGAACTCGCCGGCCAGGCGCACCGACGTTTCGCGGTCCTGCGCCCGGCATGCCGCCTCTTCGGCCTCCACATGGGACTTGAGCCGTGCCAGGGCACCACGGCCACCGCGCTGGGTCAGGCGCATGGCCAGCGCGGCAACGAGCCCCGCCTCGACGATGGCGCGCGCGCCATAGATGTCCGCCACGTCTTCCGGCGACGGCTGCGGTACGAAGGCGCCGCGATTCTGCAGCAGTTCGAGCTTGCCTTCCTGCCCCAGTCGAGCCAGCACCTTTCGCACCGCGCCGCGCGTGGTGCCAAACAGTTCCGCGAGATTGCGCTCCCGCAACGGCATGCCGGGGCGCAGCTTGCCGGCCATCAATGCGCTGGCAATCGATTGATAGAGGCGTTGCTCGATGTCGGGCGAAGGGTCGGTACTCATCCGTGGGACGTGCGCGAGCGGCCGGCGTGGCGGACCGATGGCCGAATTATTCTTGCGTTCCGGGTTATCGTCAACCAGAATGGTTAACCAAACTGCAGCAAAATTGTTGTGCGGTAATGGTGCATGCGGTGCACCATCGGTGCGCCATGAATGCGCCATCAACAGGCGCCCGCACCAGAAGCGACCGTGATCCCTTCGAAACGAGACCCATCCATGACGACCGAATTCCTGCAGTCACCGCCCGTGTTCGACCTTGTATTCACCGGCGCCACATTGCTCGGTACCGCGGCCGGTGCCGACGTCGCGCAGCGCGGCATGACGCTTGCCGTTCGCGACGGCTCGATCGCCTATATCGGCAACGCGCTGCCCGAAGGCGCCCAGGTCCGGCGCGTCGTCGACGCGACCGGCAAGGTGCTGATCCCGGGGCTCGTCAACGTCCATACGCACGCGATCCTGTCGATGGTGCGCGGCGTGGCCGCCGACGCGGGCTTCGCGCCGTCCTATACGCCGGGAATTCCGAAGGGCACGCAGGTCAATCCGGAGCAGGCCCGCGCGCTGGCGCGGCTCGGCGCGCTCGAGGCGATGCTGTTCGGTTCCACGCTGATCGGCGACAACTTCGTGCACGCCGACGTGACCACCGAGGCCATGGCCGAACTCGGCGTGCGGCTCGCGCCGAGCTGGCGCATCCACGATGTCGATTTCGCGCAGGTCGCCGAAGGCCGCTGGCACTACGACGCGGCGATCGGATCCCGCACGCTGCAGGCGGCCCTGGACCTGGCGGCCCGCTGGCAGGGAAACGATCGCGTCCAGGTCCAGCTCGCCGCTCACGCCGTCGACACCTGTTCCGACGGCTTCCTGCGCGAGATCGCCGCGCTGGCACAGCAGCGCGACATGCGGGTGAACATGCACCTCGGCCAGAGCGTCGTGGAAGTCGAGCGGGTGAAGGCACGCACGGGACGCACTTCAACCGAAGTGTTGGACGAGACCGGACTGCTGACGCCGCGTCTGATGGGCGGCCATTGCATCTATGTGACGGCAGACGACATCGAGAGGCTCGCGCGGGCGGGCGCACATGTGGTCCACATCCCCAAGTGCAATGCGACCTCCGGCCGCCTTGCACCGACGCCCGACATCAAGCGCGCCGGCATCAATATCGCGCTGGCAACCGATACGCAGCATGCGGACATGATCGAGTTGATGCGCTGGGCCCTGGTCACGGCGCGCGTGCAGCGTGGCGGCGTCGATGACGATTGGCAGCCGCGCCATGTGTTCGAGATGGCGACCATGGGCGGCGCGCGTGCGCTCGGGCTGGCGGACCGCATCGGCACGCTGGAGGTCGGCAAGCGCGCGGACCTCGTGATGCTGGATTTCGCGCGGCCGCATCTGGTCCCGCTGGTCAATCCGCTCGGCAACCTGGTTCACAACGGCCAGGGCAGGGATGTCCGGATGGTCGTCGTCGATGGCGAGGTGCTGGTGAACGATGGCGTGCCGACGCGCGTGGATCTCGACGAGGTATGCCGTGAGGCCGAGCATGCCTGTCGCGCGCTGTGGCAGGGAGTCGGTCGCGAATACTGGAAACCGGCGGCATGACGCCGCTGCGCTGTCGCGTCGTGCCGTGATGCAGCCATCGATGGCACGGCGCTTGCAAACGAGCCGGGGCGTTCCTTCCTTCCATCGCAACAGGTGACCCTATGACGCTGCACGCTTTGTTGAGCCGATGCCTTCTTCCCTGCGCCGCCCTGCTGACAGTCGGCACGGCTTCCACCAACGCCGTGGCGGCGGCATCGGCCGCCAGCTTTCCGGACAAGCCGGTACGCATCGTGGTGCCATTCCCGCCCGGCGGTGCGGCCGATACCTTCGGCCGCGTCCTCGCGGACAAGCTCGGCGCGGCGTGGAAGCAGCCGGTGCTGGTCGAGAACAAGCCGGGTGCCGGCGGCCGGATTGCCACCGAGTACGTGGCCAAGGTACCTGCGGACGGACACACGCTGCTGCTGGTGACGGTGGGCCATGCGGTCAATCCCAGCCTCTATCCGAAGCTGCGCTATGACACCGAGCGCGATTTCACGCCGGTGGCAATGGTCGCCACGCTGCCCAGCGTGCTGGCCGTCAATCCGGCAGTGCAGGCGCGCTCCGTGACGGAGCTGGTCACACTCGCGCGGCGCGCCGGCGGCAAGATGACCTATGCCTCCTCGGGCAGCGGCTCGACCAGCCATATTGGCGGCGCGCAGTTTGCCAGCCTGGCCGACGTCGCTCTGACCCACGTGCCCTACAAGGGCGCTGCGCCGGCGCTGACGGATCTGGTCGGTGGCCAGGTGGACATGATGATCGACCCGGTCGTCTCGTCGGTCGGCTATATCAAGAGCGGAAAGCTGCGGGCCCTTGCCGTGACCACGCCGCGCCGCTCGCCCCTGCTGCCCGACGTGCCGACGATGGCAGAGGCCGGCCTGCCCGCCTACCAGTTCGCACCCTGGTTCATGATGATCGCGCCGTCGGGCGTACCACGCGAGATCGTGCAGAAGCTAAACCAGGACATCGCCGCGGTACTTGCGAGCGCCGACGTGCGCAGCCGCTTCGAGGCGCTGGGCGCCGAGCCGGCCACCGCGTCGCCTCCGGAGGCGGCGGCCTTCCTGCGCGGCGAGCTGGACCGTTACGCGAAGCTGGTGCGCAGCGGCAAGCTGCAGGCGGAATGACGATGGACCGCGATGCCTTGCCGCCGAACTCCGACGAACAAGCGCCAGCCGTGCAGCGCGACCTGCTCGGTTATGCGGGTCGTCCGCCCCACCCGCATTGGCCAGGCGAGGCCAGGGTGGCGGTATCGTTCGTGCTGAATCTCGAGGAAGGCGCCGAACTGTCAATCGCCGAAGGCGACGCGCGCAACGAATCGACGTACGAGGTGGTCGACCGGATCGAAGGCCGTCCCGATCCCTGCCTGCAGAGCCATTTCGACTACGGGACGCGTGCGGGATGGTGGCGCATCATGCAATGCCTGGCCGACGCCGGCGTAGCCATCACGGTCAGCGCCTGCGGACGAGCCGTGGAGCGCCTGCCCGAATTGGCGCGCGATGCCGTGGCCCGTGGCCATGAGGTCGCCGCCCATGGTTGGCGCTGGGAAAGCCATGTCGCCATGTCGGAGGAGCAGGAGCGCGAGGCCATCGACCGCACGGTCGCCGCAATCCGTTCGGCCACCGGCATACGGCCGGTGGGCTGGCATACCCGTTCCGCGTCGACCCCGAGAACGCGCAGGCTGCTGATGGAAGAGGGCGGGTTCGTCTACGACAGCGACTTCTATGGTGACGACCTGCCCGTGACGCTGTCTGGCCCGCGCGGGCCGCATGTGATGCTGCCCTATGCATTCGACACCAACGACATGCAGTTCCAGCACGGCAACCGCTTTGTGCGCGCCGCCGACTTCGCCGGCTATGTCACCGATGCGTTCGACTGGCTCTGGCGCGAGGGCGCACACGCCCCCAAGATGATGTCCGTCGGATTGCATCTGCGCATGTTGGGGCGGCCCGGCCGCATTGCGGCGCTGGAGGCGATGCTCGCGCATATGCGTTCGCGCGGCAGCGTCTGGATCGCGCGGCGCGACGCCATCGCGCGGCACTGGCTGGCGCATGCGGAGACGACGCGCGTGTAGCGGAGGGGCGAGGTCGTCGCGTACTCAGCGATTTCCGCCATGGCGAAGCGCCGCGCGAAATCGCGGCGCCGCCTTGCCCAGATGCTCCCACAGCCGGTTCGCGACGGGCCCATGCGGGCGGTCGCGCCGGCGGGCGGCGACCAGTTCCTCGACACGGCCCGGCAGATAGCGCCCGGCGATCGACAGCAGTCTTCCTTCCGCCAGTTCCTGCTCGATCAGAAAGCGGGGCAGATGTCCCCACGCCATTCCCTGCAGGATGATCTCCTTTTTCATCATCGGATCCGGCACCGTGCATTGCGGCGCGCCCGCCACGACGAAATGCTCCTGAGCTACGGGACGCCGTGCGCTGTCGCGGATCACGCATTGCGTCAGCGCCCGCAATTGCTCGGGACGGATTGCACGCGAGACCGGGAATGGCAGAAAACCCGGTGCCACCACGGGGATCAGCTCGATCTTGCATAGATCCAGCCATTCGATGCGCGTGTCGCTCTTGTCGACGCGATGCACGATCAGGTCCGCCTCGCCGTCGAACAGGCGCTCCCACGGCCCGGTCACCGCCTCGACATGCAGGTCCAGCCGCGTTGCGGGATTCGCCGCGAAGAACGGGCCCAGCAGGCATAGGGTTTGCGGCGGCGGGCACAGGTCGCCGATCACCACACGCAGTTCGCTTTCCTCGCCCATCGCCAATTGCTCGGCATGAAGCTGCAGCGCATGGAGCTCGCGCAGCAGCGATTGTGCATGCCGATAAAAGGCGCGCCCCGCTTCCGTCGGGCTGACCCGGTAGCCGCTGCGATCGAGCAGCGCCAGGCCGAGCTGGCGCTCCAGTCTGGCCACCGCCGCAAACACCGCGGGATGCGTCCGATGCAGAACGGTCGCGGCCGCCTGGAATCCTCCCTCGCGGACGACGGCGTCGAAGCACTGCAGGTCTTGCAACGTGAAGCGGGACATTGTTTGTCTTGCTGACAGAGAGGTTGCGAACTTTGTAATTTTCTCAGATTCGGTCCGCCGCTAGGATGGTTCCTGTGATGGCCCCGGCGCCGATTCGGCGAAGGGCCTTCCCTACCTTCCAGGAGAACCGAGATGCAAGCGCCTTCGACCTTCACCACCAGCGATGCCCAACGGATTGCCTACCGTTTCGAGGGCGAAGCCGGTCGCCCCGTGCTGATGCTGTCCAATTCGATCGCGACCGATATGTCGATGTGGGACGGCGTGATGCCGCAATTGCTGGAACGCTTTCGCGTGCTGCGCTACGACATGCGCGGCCACGGCGCCTCCGACGTGCCGGCCGGCGCCTATTCGCTGGACCGGCTCGGGCGCGACGCGCTCGAACTGATGGACGCGCTGGCGCTCGAACGCGTCCATTTCCTCGGCCTGTCGCTGGGCGGCATGGTCGCGCAATGGCTCGGTATCCACGCCCCCGAGCGAATCGACCACCTCGTGCTCGCGCACACCGCCGCCTACCTCGGCCCGGCCGCGGATTGGGAGCCCCGCATCCAGACGATCCTCGCCGCGACGCCGAACGAGACCGCCGAGGCGTTCCTGGGCAACAGGTTTCCCGCCGAAATGCGCGAGAAGAACGATCCGGCGCTCGCGCCGTTCCGCAAGGTCCTGCTCGAAACCAACCCACGCGGCATCGCCGGCGCGCTCGCCGCGGTGCGCGATATGGACCTGCGTCGGACCATTACGCTCATTTCACGGCCGACGCTGGTGATCGGCGGGAAGTTCGATACGGTGACACGCGCCGAGCACAGCGAAGAGATCGCAGCGGCGATTCCGAGTGCGAAGCTGGTGCTGCTACCGGCGGTGCATATGTCGAATGTGGAGATGCGCGAGGGGTTTTTGGCGGAGGTCGGCGGTTTCCTTCGCTGATTTGGCATCTGTGGCAATGAGACGCTATCCCCCATCGGTGGGGTCTTGAACGGTCTGCGAGCGCCGATACTATACGATCCGGCATTCCCATTTCGGCGAAATACGTGAAGCGGCGAGGTCAGGCAACTTACGCCTTATTGGCCGAACAGTCGATCATGGTTTGCTCATTTGTAGAGCATCGAAATCCTGCTGTACCAGCGGGCGGGTCCGCTATCAATTCAAAATAAGGAGAATAAGTTGGACTTTATCGACGAGGTTCGATCGCTCGCCGCCAGGGTCGCGGCTGCCAAGGATATGCTTCAAACCGAAGAAGCAACGAAGAACGCGATGGTGATGCCGTTCATCCACATGCTCGGCTATAACGTCTTCGATCCTCTGGAGGTCACACCCGAACTCGTCGCTGATGTCGGTACCAAGAAAGGCGAGAAGGTCGACTACGCAATTCTGAAGGACGGGAAGCCGATCATGCTTTTCGAGTGCAAGAAGTGTGGTGGCGACTTGCACATCAACCATGCCAGCCAGCTGTTCCGCTATTTCCACGTGACGGAGGCTCGGTTCGGCGTGCTGACGAACGGTTTGGTCTATCGGTTCTTCACGGATCTGGAGAAGCCAAACAAGATGGATGACAAGCCCTTCTTCGAGTTCAACATTCTGGATTTTCGGGACCAGGATGTGGAGGAGCTGAAGAAGTTCGCCAAGACGGCGTTTGATGTCGAAAATATTCTGACGACGGCTAATCATCTGAAGTACACCCGCGCTATCAAGAACACGTTGAACGAGTGGATGATCAATCCGCCAGAGGACTTCGTGCGGCTGGTATCGGCGGAGTTTCTCGCTGGCAAGCAGTTCAGGAACGCCGTGAAGGATCAGTTCACGATGATCACGAAACATGCCTTCCAGCAACTCGTCGGGGACAAGATCAACGAGCGTCTAAAAGGTGCCATGTCGCCGGAGCCTTCGCTTTCGCCGGAAGTCGCGATGAGCGAACCACAACAGGAAGTCCAAAGCGTACCGACGCCCTCTGCATTGGAGATGGAGGCGTATCAGATCGTCAAGGCGATCCTTCGGCCTGTCGTCAAGCCTGACATGGTGGCGATACGCGATGCCGCAAGCTACTGTGCGATCCTTTTCGATGACAACAACCGTAAGCCAATTTGCCGCTTGCGTTTCAACAACGAGAATCGACTCTACATCGGGTTGTTCGACGAGAACAAAGAGGAAGAACGCATCCCGCTGGGAAGCCTTGACGACATCTTTGATCTTGGAGATAGATTGAAGGCGACCGTTGCTTCTTATGTCCCGGTTGCGACAGCATAGGAGTACATAGGGGGAGGTCTCATTGTGTTGCCACTAGGCAAGCAATGTCCTCCCTCATGATCCGTGATGCGGACGCGCGACCTGTTGTCGGCGTTGACACATCCGTCATTCAAAGCAGAAAAGCGGGGTTCGGGCCCGTGCGCTGCTCGACCATCAAGACGCGGCTCTCAAGGTAGTCAGCCGTGTCACCAGTTCTCCCACCCCCGTGTACGGTTCCGGCGCCATCTCGGCAGTGAATCGCCGGCTCAGCTCCATGGCCCGTCTCGTCGCAGCGTCGAGATTCGGTCTGGTGATGGCAAAAGCGTCCCGCATGCCTTTCCTGTACTGGGGAACATGATTTTTCAGTCGCCGGAGCACCTCGTCGCGATGGACGGGCGCGTGGACCTGCGCGTAGTGGAGCAATAGCCGGAGCTCAAAATTCGGCACCGACGCGACGGCACGGAAGGCGACGTCTTGCTTGATATCGTTCTTCAGCCGACCATCCAGTGCCGCTGCGTATTGCAGGGCATCGAAGTAGCTGTCGTGATCATCGCGGTCAAAAACAGCGTAGACCTGTTCGAATGCACGGGCCTGGATGCGCTTGTGGCGATCGCCGTTTCGGAATAGCGATTCGGCGTATTGCACCACCTGGATCGGAGACGTTCCGATCTCGCAGTGCCGGACTTCCACATTGGTGGTGTGCAAACGATAGGCGGCCCGGATTTCGCAGAAGTAGTTTGGCTCGGTTTTCGCGCCTTCGGAAACGATCAGGATGCGGTCGTAGCTGGCGCGCTGGCCAATCTTGCGCGCCAACTGATCGCGTCGGCGGACCCGTGGGGATTTATCCCGGGCCATCAGTGACGTCGCCCGATATCACCGCGCACCAACGGGATGCCGCCATATCGGCCGATCAGGTATCCGCGCTCCAGCGCTTCATTCTTGCGAGGGCTGAATTCTGCGAGCGCAATCAGGTGCGAGGCTTGTTCGTTGTCTTTTTCGACGAGCCAGATCTGATCGCGTCGGAGAAGATCCGGCGCATCGAGCAGCGACGTATCGTGGGTCGTAAAGATCAACTGCGCGCCGCCGGTATTGACGTCGGGACGGTGAAACAGCCGGACCAACTCGCGAACCAGAAGGGTATGGAGGCTGGTATCCAGTTCATCGATCACCAATGTCTGACCCTTCTCGAGAATGTCCAGGACGGGGCCGGCGAGGAACAACAGGTTGCGTGTTCCGTTTGATTCGTCCATTAGATCGAATACGGCCGTGCCGTGATCGGTGGTATGCGAGAAGCGCAGCTGATGCTCTTCGATTTCCTCCGACCGCAGCTCGGACTTGCCGGCGGCAACATCGAAATGCACTGTCTGCCCAGGCACCTTGCGCGTCACGACTTCGATGTCGGCAATGCTGATGTCGGCGGACGTCAGGAAATCGCAAATCCGCTTGCGTCCTCCGGGCTGCTTGAGCATCTCGATCGAAACCTGCGGATTGAGCCGCGCCTGCTCGTTGAAGACGACCAAACTGCTCGCGAACCAGTCGAACAGCGGCCGCAGTGCTTCGCTGTTGAGCTGGGCGGCCATCGACAGAAACAGCGCATTGGACCGGGTGGCGTTTTCCCACAGCGTCTTCGCGCCCTTCAGCCCGGTACCGAACTCGTAGATGTCCTTGCCCGAGCTTGGGTCATAGTGCCGTTCGAACCAGCGCTGCGGCTTGAAGGCTTTATAGACCAGCAGATGCTCGCTGACGATGCGTTGCTGCGTCATGGCGAAGCCGTACTGATGCCGCACGCCGGATAGGATCACGGTCACCTCGAACTCTGTCGGTTTCGCCGCAGAAGCGGTGTCGAGGCGGAACGGCTGGACGGCGTATGTCTGCCCAGGCTGTACGACCGTGGCCGATTCCACGACCACGCCACGCATGTATTGCAGCGCCTTGATCAGATTCGACTTGCCGCTCGCGTTGGCGCCATAGACGGCGGCGCTGCTCAGCAGCCGGGGGGCGGCGTTCAGGCCGGTTTCGACGGTATTGGTGTCGGCGAGAGAGGCGTCCTTCGACGCCACGAGGCTGAGGACCTGCTCGTCCCGCAGGCTGCGGAAGTTCTTGACGCGGAACTCGAGGAGCATGAAATCAACCTGGTGGTGCGTAGAATAAATTTGAATCTTGCGCAGATAATGCGCAAAGTCAAGTTATTCGAGTGATCCAGGCGGAAATTTCGAACGGTAGTGTCGTTTTCAGCGCTTCCGGACGGCGCTGGAATCTGCTGGGAAGCCCGCCCACATAGATGCTCTCGACCAAAAAAAGCGCCGCCCACAGGCGGCGCAATCAGGCTTCGTCCATTAGCCCAAGTGTCGATAATCTTCCCGAGCCGGATCAGAACCGGTAGGTAACGCTGCCCACCACCGTCCGGCGGGCGCCGAAATAGCAGTCGCCGCGGGCGAGGCAGGTCGTCAGGTATTCCTTGTCGAACAGGTTGTTCACGTTCAGCGCGACGCGAACCGGACCGTGGTCGTAGGCCAGCACGGCGTCGACGAGCGTGGCGCTGCTGACCTTGTTGCGATCGGTGCCGTCATAGCTCGCGCTGAAATACCGCACGCCGGCGCCGGCCGAGAAGCCAGGCTTGTCGAACAGGTTGAACTTGTACGTGCCCCACAGCGAAGCCATATGCTTCGGAATGCTGGCGATGCGCTTGCCGACTTCGGCAGGATTGCCGGCGAGGATGCGGGTATCGAGGTAGGTGTAGTTGGCGATCAGGTCCACCCGATTGCGCAGCGATGCGAGGGCTTCGACCTCGACACCGCGCGTACGGGCTTCGCCGATCTGCACGGTGTCGGGCACGCCGTTGACGATGCCCGATGCGCGACGGTTCTTCTCGCGCATGTCGAACACGGCCATCGTCACCATCGCGTTCTTGCCGGGCGGCTGGTATTTGATACCGGCTTCCCATTGCTTGCCGCGCAGCGGCTTGAGCGGGCCGGCGCGGTTGGTGCCCGGCACACCCTGGAAGGACTCCGAATAGCTGATGTACGGATTCAGGCCGATGTCGGTCTGGTACATCAGGCCGAAACGCTTGGTCAGCTCATTGTCGTCGCGCGAGCCGGCCGTCGTGTTCACTTGCGAGGCACGCGACCAGTCGTAGCGCAGGCCGACCATCAGCAGCCACTGGTTCCACGACATCTGGTCCTGCATATAGATGCCGGTCTGGATCTGCTTGGTCGGATTGACGTGGCCGAGCGTCGGTGCGACGTAATTGCCGTAAACGGGATTGATGATGTCGATCGGCGCCGCGCTGCCGGTACCGTTGACGCCCCGGCGTCCGTCGATATCGGCGTGCTGATAATCCATGCCGGTCAGCAAGGTATGGCCCACGCTGCCGGTGCGGAATTTGGCCTGTGCCTGGGTGTCGACGAGGAAGGACCGCAGCCGCGGGTTGTCCCAATAGACGGTCCGTCGCAGCAACCGGTCGCTGCCTTGCACCCAGGGGCCTTGTGAATTGTTGAAGCCCGCGTAAATGCTGCGGTAATCCACCGTGCTGTACGAGTACCGCAGATTCTGGCGGACCGTAAACACCTCGTTCGCCTTGTGCTCGAACTGGTAGCCGATCGCCGCCTGTTCCGCCTTGAAGCGGTCGAATCCCGGCTCGCTGACGAACAGGCTGTCGCGAATCTTCAGGCCGCCGGGGTTCGGAAACAGCATGCCGCTCCAGGGAAAGAAGCCCGCAGTGGTATTGCTGTCATCCCGCTGGAAATTCGCCAGCAGCGTAAACGACGTATCGCTGTTCGGCCGATACGTCAGCGACGGCGCGATCAGATAGCGATTGTCCTGGGCAAAGTCCACATGCGTGTCGCTGTCGCGCGCGAGCGCGACCAGCCGATACAGCCATTTGCCGTCCGCATCGAGCGGCCCGGTCAGATCGGCCTGGACCTGCTTGCGGTTGTTGTTGCCGAACTGCACGCCGATTTCGCGGGCGGCCTCGGGCTGCGGCCGCTTGCTGACGAGGTTCAGGATGCCGCCGACCGCGCCCTGGCCGAACAGCATCGACGACGGGCCGCGCAGGATGTCGATCCGCTCCAGCGCATACACGTCGGGACGGACGTTGTTGTAGTAGCCCACCGCATTGAGCAGGCCGTCCTGGTATTGCGTGAAATCGGTGCCGCGAAAGCGTCCCCAGTCGCCGCGATTGTCGTTGCCGTAGAGGCCCGCGTGGACGCCCGCGGTATAGCCCATCGCCTGCTGCACCGATTGCGCGCCCTGCGCCTCGATGCGGTCGCGCGTGATCACGGTGATCGACTGCGGCGTTTCCATGATCGGGGTATCCGTCTTGGTCGCGGTGGCGCTGCGCTTGGCGACGTAGCCAAAGACCGGGCGGGTCGCGGTTTCGTTGTCGCTGGTGGCACGCACGGTAACGGCCGGCAATTCGGCGGGGGCCGTGGCAGCAGAGGCGGGGGCCGCAGCCGGCGCCGATGCATCGGCGGACGCGGACTGCTGGGCCCAGACCATGCCGGCGGCTTGCAGGCCCAGGGCGAGAGTCGTCAGGCGAAGGGCATGGCCGCGGTGGCGGCCGCGGCGATGGGTTGCACGCTGTGGCATGGTCGGTTCCGTCTATATTTTTTCAGAACGCCCGCGGAATGCCGCCGCGGTGCGGCGGCGCGGACCGTGACGTCGGTCCGTGCGGGTCGGAGGCTCGGGCAACGAACGATAATGCGAATCGTTCTTGTTAACCTTCGCATTGTAACGGCAAGAGGGGGACTGTTTAATCTGTCCTAAGTAAGGGAGGCCCAAAAAAAGGCCGAAATCGCCCGGAAAGCCTTGTGTGGCGCGGGTCTGCATCTGTCCCGGGCAAAGTTATCAACAGACGTTTAGTTTGGCCCAACTTTCGTCCAAATTCGGGCGGAGTTTCATCAGAAATTCGCCCGCCCCTTGCCAACGCCCTGTCCGCGAAGTGGTCAAACCTCCCCCCGGACGACCTGATACCGCCCGGCACGCACGTCCGAAGGATCGAGCGTTTCGACTTCCAGGCGGGCGCCGGACTGGCCTCCGCCCAAAGCCTGATCGAGCCGAAGCCGCATTGCAGGGACCTTGCCTCCGATTCTTCCCTCCGGCACCAGGATGACAGCCGGCGTCGCCCCGTTGTCCAAGGTATCGACCAGCACCGCCTTGTAATCCCAAAGCAGCGCCGGCACTCGGTCTAGCCAATTGCGCGGCCATGCCTTCAGGGCTGCCAGCTCAGCAGCAGAGGCGGCGGCTTCTCCCGCGCCGGCTTCCGCAACGACGACCAGGGATTCGGCCGTATAGGCGGGGAATTGCTCTGCGAGCAATTCAGGTAGCTCCGCCTCCATGAATCCAGCGACCTGCGCAGGTCGGGTCGATCCTCGCGCGGCGGTTACCGGCGTGTCCAGCCAGCCCCGCCAGCGCTTCGCGAGCGCCTCGCGATATTCCAACCCCACGGATTGCATGATGGCTGCGTTTTGCATCGGCACCGGCAGGCTCGCCAGCTTCTGGCCGAGCGCGGCATCTGGCGAAGTCCATGACTGGCCGACGTTGTGGTCCCATCCCGGATCAATCCCCACGGGCACCCGGTCCGTCACCTCGCCATCCTTGTTGGTGACCAGGCGATGTCGAATATTGGGCTCGGAAGAAACTGTCTTGCCGGCCGCCTCCATCTCGTCTGCCGAATAGGAGCGTACTGTGCAGCGGCAATTCCAGCCGTTCGGCGGGTAGTGGCTGCGCCAGAAGTCCGAGCCCACAGGAAGCAGCGTTCCATGCCATGCGCGATGCTGCGGACGGGTCTTTCCGTCGAGGACAGCACGGTATTCCAGGAACGGCCGGCGGTCCGCATTCTCCACGATCTGTTGCCACCGGCCTGCCATGTAGGCTGAATGCATGTTGGTGCGGTAGATGAGCGCCGTCCGCCATCCTCGTTGTCCCTTGTAGGACCATCCAGAACGCCTGACGACGGCGTCAAAGTCCTTGCGGAACTGGGCGAGCGTCAGACCGCCTTCCTGCGCCTTCACCAAGGCGGCTTGGACATCCTTCACCACGTCGAGCGGCGCGCCTGCAATGGTGAATGCCGTGCCATGCATCGGGCCCAGCAGGTCATTCCAGCGGCCCGTCTCCACCGGCACCTTGTCCCGCAGATTGGTGATGGCGTTCTGTGCCTTGACGCCGAACGCCTCGACTGCCTTTGCCATTTAGACCTCCAATAAATGGGCTTCAAACGGCCGTCGAATCGCTGTTGTCGGCCGTTTGGTCGACATAGCCCTGGGTGAACGACCAGGCCAATGCCTGACGCGTCAGGTCGATCAGCTCAGCGTTGTCGATCCGTCCGACCAGCGCTACCAGCTCATCCTGGACTTCCGCGAGGGTCTTCCCGTCACGCTCAGCCTGGGCGAGCATGCGGGCGATGGGTTCGATGATCGCGACTTCCAGCGCGGCGTCGGCCGCTTGCGCCGCCTCGTCAATGCGGGCGTCCTCTGCCTGAGCTGCTGCCACCAGGGAAACCGCGCTGTCTGCGGCGGCGAATTCGACAGGCTTGACGCCGGCTTTCCCCGTAGGCAGCAAGGCATCCTGCTGGTCCATGGCCTGCGGGATGTTCAGCTCCTCCAGCATGGCCGTGCGCGATGGCTTTGCGCCCATCTCCGCTGCGATCTGGTAGGTTTCCGCCCGGTCCTTGCCGGCAGCACTGATCTGGAAGAATTCCAGCTCCGGCGACGGCACTTCCTCGCCGAAATTGAACGTAGTGATCCAGCGGAAAATGCGCGAGAACGTTGCCGAGGCGATATCGCGGTCCGAGTCGTTGATATCGCTCTGACGCTTCATGGCCGTTTCCGTCGCGGCGCGGGCACCCACGTTCTGCAACTCGGCGATCATGGCTTGGCCGGTCAGACACTTCGACATCTCACGATTGGCCGCGTTAATCAACGACTCCTGCGGCAGCATCGAGCCCGAAGTTTTCGCAATCAGTAGATCGACGCCGGTGCCCTCCGGCACCACGGCATAGGCGCTATCAAGCATGGCCTCCATGGCTTGGGCCAGCTCATCCTGTTCTTCCTTCGTTGCGCCGGCGCCGTAGCGGGCGACCGGCCAGGGCAGCCCGTGTCGCTCGCAAAATTTGACGAAATAGCGCCAGCCGCCAGTCTTGAAGGTCCACGGCCAGAAGCAGCTCGACAGCAGTGCCTTGCCGTAGGGGTTCTCCATGGTCGCCATGTGGCGCGAAACCACAAAGCGATAAGGGTCCACGGGCTGGCCCTGGGGGGCCGCCAGCGTCTTGAGCTGCAGCTCAGCGGAGGCATTGAAGGCGAAACGACGGTTCGGACGATCGATCACCTTGACGGGCACGTAATAGCCATTCCAAACGTCCCAGACCAGCTCGTGCACGGCGTAGCCGGTAAAGATGGCCGCCAGCATTTGCCACATGACTTCGAGCCAGTCGGCGGTCGGATTGGGCGCGAACCGTTGCATCCACTGCTCGCAGAGCAACCGTGCCTTCTGTGCCTTCGGGTCCTTCTCGGCCCACGTCACGATGCGATAGTCCATGCCCCGGAATTCGCCCCGGATCGAACGCACTTCGCCGGTGACATGGGCGTCGGCCATGATGGACGCGTAGACCATATCGGCCGCGCCCATGGCACGGAGAATCGGGTCCGGGTTGGGCAGCGTGTGAAGCCGGCCGAAGAAATTGGGGTCGCTGTCGGCGCCCGCCGCCTCCCTGCCAAGCACAGCGCGCATGGACCGCACGAGACTCTTGATGTTGAACGAATTAAGCGCCATGGCGTGATGCCTTACGTTTGCCGGTGATGACTCGCGGGATAACGCGACCGAAGCCAGAAAAGGCCAGCATGAAAAGGATTTGCAGCGCATCCGGGCCGTCGTCATGGGCGGCCTCCGGGTAATAGCGCAGCTGCTCATTGAGCACCGTGTGCTTGGGGTGAGAGCGCACCGTGCCGTTCACGACGTGCGGCTGCAGAGAGAGAATCCGCAAGTCTTTGTCGTCGCCCGGCTTGACGCCGCGCGCAGGCACGGGCACGCCGCCTGCACGCGAACGCTTGACCAGCTCATCCTTGAAGAACTCTTGGAATTGAACGGTTTCGATGCCCCACACCAGGCAGCGATACTCTTCCTGCAGCCGCGTGATATCGATGATTTGCACATCGGGCACGCGTCGCGAAACAATGGCCTCGACCACATCCAGCACGCCGGTGGCGCGGCTCAGTCCGCCCACAAGCGTCGCGCTCGGGTCCCGCCCCTTGTTGAATTTGCCCATCGACGGATCGTGCGCCCCGAAGAAAATCCAGTCGTGGGCCGGTTGCACCCAAAAATGGATCTTGTGAAATGGCGCGCCGTCGTCGTTGGACGGGTCGTTCTGGTACTCGCAGTCAAACGCGTGGTGGTCGTTTGCCCGCAGCTTCATCAGCTCGACCAGCGGCCGCATTGAGGGCCACGAGACAATGGCGCCGGTGTCCATCGCCGCCTTGTGCTCGGCGTAGAAGCGGTCTGCCTTGTCCTCGCCTTCGTTCAAAAACAGCTCTTCCCAGCGTTGCCACAGGTCCAGCCGGTCCGGCCATTCAATGATGGCGCGGAACTTGACCGATTCCCACAGCGGGCTGTTGTGCACTCGATTGGCGACGCCGTCGTAGTGCAGGATGGTATTGAGATACAGGATGTCCATGGAGCCATCCGGCGGTCCCAATGGCATGACGACCTTTTTCAGCCACCGCTCCAGCTTGTCGCGCTGGGCCTTTTGCTGGACGTTCTCATCGTTCTCGATGTCGTCCAGCAGCACCAGGTCGGGACGGTACGGACCATGGCGCATGCCGCGCATGCGCTTGCCTGAGCCGAACGCCTGCAGCTTGATATCGGTCGCAGTCAGGGCCACGCCTACGTTCCACACCCGGCCCTTGCCGACATGCTCTGGAAAGTCCATCGCCAGGCGCGGATTGTCGGTCAGCTCCACTTTGATCGCTTCCAGCATCATCTGCGCCTGATCCTGACTGTCCATGACAATCGGAATGTAGTGTTTGCTCTGCCGGATGATGCAAAGCAGGGTGAACACCTGCGTCACCAGGGTCGATTTGGCCTCGCCGCGTGGCGCGGAGATATTGACGCGCTTGCCGCGCGGAGCGTCGATCCGTGACGGCAGATTGTCGAAGCACCATTCGTGAAACACCGAAGGCTCGCGGGTGCTGCTGTAGTGCGGGAAGTAGGTGTAGAAGAAAAAGCGATAGTCGCCCGCGAGCACGCGAGCGCGCCGCTCAGCGCGTGCGGACTCGTCCGGCGAGAAACCATCGCAGGATGCCTCGATCAGTCGGCGCTGGTCTTCGGTGAACGCCATCAGCTCCTGCAGGAACTGGGCGACGGCTGTGGAACGCTTTGCCATATCAGTCGGCGTACTTCCTGGCGACTTCCTGGCCGAACACCTCCAGGATGTCGATGAAAACGTTGTGTTCCTTGGGGAAATGCAGCTGGATAAACTGCGACAGATCGCGCAGCAGGTCCATGCAGATCGACAGCGAAGCCAGCTTCGGATTGGAGCGACCGGCGGCGTTCACCACCTTGATGAAACTGTCGGACAGGCGGGCCAGAATGTCGGCCTTCACCGATGGCTGCAGTTGCTTGTTGGCCTTGACCTCCTCCAGGGTGGCGAGGAACTGGACGGTCATCTCCTCCACCACCTGGCCGGTCATGCTGTCCACGCTGCTGCGCGACATGCGCTGGGCCGCGCGCGCGATATCCCAATCGTCGCCTTGCTCTTTGGCCGCACGCTTCCAGTTGCGCGCCGTCTGATAGCTGACTTTCACCAGCTCGGCCGCAGTGGTCAGCGGCATGCCCTGGACGTACTTCGCCCGGAGCTGGCCACGGATGCGCGGATCGTGCGCCATCAGCCCCCCTTGCCCATGAAGCGGATCAGCTCCACCAGGGCCGTCATGGCGCCGCCCGCGATACCGCCCAGGCTGGCGGTCTTGACCATCAACTTGCCGTGATCGCCTTCCAGGCGGGTGACGCGATTCTCCAGGCCGTCCACGCGGTCCGTGATTGTCTGTTTCAGGTCGTCAATGCGCTGGTTTGTCGCCTGCTGACCGTGCTGCACCATCTCGCGAATGCCGCGCAGCTCGCCCTGAATGTTCCCCAGCGCCAGCAGTACCTTGTCGTTCGTGTCCGCGTTGCTCATTGACCCCGTCCCGGTTTTCTCGTTTCGATACGCGACTGGCACGGCGTGCAGCGCGTGGCATTTGGCACCAGCTGGCGCCGAGCGATGGGGATGACCCCGCCGCAATCGACGCATTCGTCCGTCCCAGCCCCTTCGCATTGCGCCCGCACCAGCCGAATGGCCGCATCGCGCTCTGCCTGTTCCAGTTGCTGCGCCAGCTCGAACTGACGTTCATTCATGTGGTGGTTCGCTGTTGGTAAAGAGGTACGGCCCGCAACCGTCCGGCATGACCTGGTAGAAGGCCAGCACACCGCAGAATCGGCCAGCGAGCCGGAAATACGCGCGCGCCACATCACGGTGGTTCGCTTCCAGGTCCTGCGGCTTGCCGCTCGCTGGCTGCGGCAGCGCCGCCGGCTCGGTCGTCAAATGCGGTGGAGGTGGCACCTGCAAAGGGACCGGCGTTGGCGGCGCGCCAGCGGCGCAGGCGGTCAGCAGGCAGCTCAAAATCGTCAATCGAGGCGTGCGCATCGGTTTGGGCGTCGTGGTCCAAGCGGTTGAAATAGCGGTCGGTCTTGCCGGCGGAGGCGTCCACGGCTTTGGCGGTGTCCTGCCCGCGCTTGATGTCCTTGCCGATGCGCTGGATATCCTGCTGATGCCCGCGCTGCACTGCCGATACATCGGCCTTCGCAGTGCTGGCCTTGCCATTTGCAACGCCGACCAGGTATGCAGCGGCATGAGTGACCGTCAGCACGATGGCCATGGCGATGAGGACAACGCGCAGGCGCGCGATGACCTCGCTGGTGAGGGCAGCGCCGAACATCAGCTGCAGCTCCCTTTGCCCCAACCCGCGCGCGCATACATCGGTTCGTGCTTCAGCAGGATGCGGCGCGGATACTCAGCGTTTTCGCGCTGATTGGCTGGATGGATGCCGGGATTGATGTCGCAGGTCTTGCCCAGGCAGCGCAGCGGTTCTGCGGACAGCTTCTGGCGCTTGTAGACCCAGCCGAGCCCGCCGTTGTATCCCGCCAAGGCAAACGCCATACGCTCGCAGTGGTTCGCAGCGCTGACGCGGTCGTACAGGTGCTTGTCGTACGTCACAAGCGCCCGAATTGCCCAGGTCGGATTGAAGGGCGCGTTGTCTGCGAGCCCGGCGTAGGCGCCGCTGATCCACCGTGCCGTCGCGGGCATGAACTGCGACAGGCCCTGTGCCCCGACCGAGCTTCGCGCGTCGGCGCGCCATGCGCTCTCCTGGTGAATCTGGCCGGCGAATGTCGCGACCGGAGCGTCGATGCCCCAAACGTGTTGCGCCTGGCGGCGCAGTTCGAGCTTGTAGCGGGCGGCGTCGGCAGGAACCTGCGCGCTCGCTTGCGCAGGTATCAACGCCAGCAGCACCATGCAGGCCAGCACGAACGCAATGACCAGCTTGGCAGCTTCGTAAGCCGTGTCCAGCAGGAAAGCGATAACGAGGCGCCGCACCCGCTCAGTGCGGGTCAGCGTCGGCCAGGAACAAGCTTGCCACGGCTTCATGCTGCCAACCCCACGCAGATCAGGCTTGCCGCCACAATGATGGCTCGACGCAGGCATGCCGCGCGGCAACTCTCCGAGATGTATGGGTCGGCGCGCCCCTCGCGGATGACGAAGGCGTGCGGTCGTGCGTACGGGAAGATCATGCGATCCAGCCAGTAGCCGCCCCAGCCGCCAAGCGACATGAGGTGCGCCTTGTAGAACGTGATGGACAGCAGCGCTTCGGACTGCCGGGTGGTGTAGGCCAAGAGCGCCAGCACGATGCTGACGACCAGCCAGAGAGAAAGGCGAGGAGCCTTGAGCTGAGGGGCCTTCACAGAGCACTCCCAAAAAACAGGGTGCACTCTGTGTCGGTGGCACCCGTAACCTGAGTCGTCAGGTTACGGGCGAGTGGCTTTTATGGATTTGTGAAACGCTTCACAAGATGCCGGCGATCACGCAGGGCGTGATCGCGGCGAACTTACTTCGACGCTGCGTTCTGGATTACGCGCCACGACGCAACAGCTTGGGAGTGGGTATAGCCGAGGTCCTTTCTTGTTTGCGCATATCGTGCGAACAAGTCAGTGCAGTCGTGCTTTCCCTTCTTGCCAGCGAAAACTGCGTGAGCCCCTTCAAGGATATCAACCGGCTTAGCATAGATGCCGTCCTTCATGAGGATGTTCGCAGTGGTGACAGCCCGCCCCGCCAATACAGACGGCGAAGCATCACCGCAAACAGCAGCGACGCCGGCCATTGCTGCCTCTGCTCGCTTCACCTCGATTCCGCTCTGGTCGATCAACTGCCCCGCGTCAATTGAGGCCAACTTGTATGCCGTCGATTCAGCAGCATGGCTCGTCGGAATAACGCAGAGCACGGCAGAAAGGACAGCGAATTTCTTAAGCATTTCTTTGCTCCCAGTATGCCTGCCACTTTGTCATGCAGAACGAAAGGGTCGTTCGCAATTCCCAAGTGGTCATTCCCTTCAGCATCTCTCGCTGGAAGGTCGCTCGCGTGAAGTCAGTAACCGTTCCGCGAAGACCTGGAACGATTGCCCACATGCGGAGTATTTGAGCGATGGTCGCATCTAAAGACAGCTCCCGGCCGGCCGCGCATGACTTCCAGCCTTGCAAGAAGATTGACGCTCTACCAAACATCTCGGGGGTCATGTGATCCACCCCTTTGACGCCAAGGTAGCTGTTCAGGGCCGAACGAACGATCTTTGCGGGCACTAGACCTGATTCGGCTTGCACCACCTCGTCGGTCCAGATGGCCAGCTGTGTCCGCTCCTCAGACCCTAGCTTCGTCGCCGGCTGCTCGCCAGCCGCGGCTTCATTATTCCGTCCAGGCTGCTGATAAAGAATTTGCGTGACGCTGTAATCGCCCGCTACCTGAATGATGCTACTACCTGACGCGTGCATAGCCCCAGGTTCATACTTCGAACCCACTTCCATTCCTACTTACTCCCGTCGCAAAAAACTGCCAGAACAGCATCGTTGTACTTCAATTGGACTTCATTTTACGCTGACGCGAAACGGTCACTCGCCCGCCCACCTGGGTTATCCCATTACCCGATGCGACCATGTTCCCATGGCCCATGGAAGGCTGAGCCGCCGGTTCGGGTGCTGGTGATACCGGCTGCGCGGTCGCGCCCGGTGTGACGGGCAACAGCGCTTTGACCATCTGAGCAAGCTGCGCACCGGTCACGGTAACGCCCGAACTCTTGATCATTTCGTAAGCCGTCTCGACGGCCTTCTGAACCGCTTCCGCTGGCACGCCTTCGACCGCCCGCCGACGGCCCGTCACGACGTAGTCCACATCCACACCGATTTCCGCCACCGCCGCGAGGTATTGAAGGTCGGGCGACCGGTCGCCGTTCTCATAAGCGGTCTGAGAGCGCTGGGTTGTCCCGGCAGCGCGGGCGAATTCGGTTTGGTTCAGGCCGAGCCGGGTCCGCTCCTCGCGGAGCCGCATATGACAATTTGTGCTTGACATAGGAACGTTTCGTCTTAAAATGGGGGCCTATTAGGTTAGATATGGCATCCAATTGGACGGTCAATATGACAGGCGAGCAAGCTAAGCGCAAGTTGCGAGAGCAGGGAAAGACCATCAAGCAATGGGCGGAAGAGAACGGATTCCCTTACGTCCTTGTGTCCCGGGTGATCCGGGGCGTTCAGCGCGGGCACTACGGCACCGGTCACGAAATAGCGGTGGCACTCGGCATGAAGAAGCCGAACGACCAGAAGGAGGCAGCATGACCTCCAGCCTCGCGACGCCTGTGGACACCGCTCCCCGCGAGATGGTGGACGGCAAACTCCCGAACGTTCGGGACTTTGGTTTCGGGGACGCCGAACGCCGCTTGGCGGCCGATCTCGGCATCGATGTTTCCGTTTCCATCGATGCGCGCATGGTGCGCGCTGTTGAACGGACAAACCATGCGCTCCGGATGGTGGTCGAGGCCGGGATTGAGCTGCTGAGCATTCGAGCCGAATGCGACCATGGTCAGTTCCTCGCTGCGCTCGACGCAGCAGGCATGCCGAACCAACGCGCCTACGAGGCGATGACCTACGCCAAGTTCGCCGCCGGCCTTCCGCCGGCCGAGCGAGCGAAAGTCCTTGAGTTGCCTAAGACGAAAGTCCTGGCGCTCGCTAAGGCCGACCCCAGCGTCTTGCAAGACCTCTTTGCCGATGATGAGCAGTTTGGCGACATCGCCTCGCTGTCGGTGCGCGACCTTCGGCAGCGTATCCGCGCTTTGGAAGCGGCAAAGACCGATCTTGCGACCAAGACCGAGACGCTGGAGCGCGAGCGCGACCGGCTCAAGGAGGACTTGCGGGTCGCCCGCGAAGGCCGCGTGAAGACCGGCGGCGCCGTGCCGATCCTGGTTCAAGACATTCGCCTGGAATGCGCCGCCCTGCATAAGAAGGCGCTCATCTCGGTCGAGGATATCGGACGCCTCGCGTCCGAGCACCTGGCAAACGGCCTGGGCGAGAACGCCGAATGGAACGTGCCCGTGGTTCGTCACGTGCACGCCGCACTGGCATCGCTTCACGCCACCGTCAGCGGCCTGATGGCGCAGATGGAGCAGAGCTATGGCCCCGAACTGGCCGGCGATGCCACGGTGCTGGACACGTTCAGCCCGGAAGAGGCAACCCGCTGCGCGCTCGAGTACCGCGCCCTTATCGCCGAACACGAGCACGAGAAGAAGGCCCGCGAGTGGGAACGCGAGATGGAGCGCCCGCGCGGCGTCGGCCGTCCCAAGAAGCGTCCCGTTTGAACCCAGTTCGCTAGCTCAACCGACCACCGCCCCCCAGGTGTGACATGAGTTCCGTACTTGCCTTGAAATCCGACATCATGACCAGCCAATTGCCGGCTGCGCTCAACAGCGATCCGTGGCTTACCGCGACCGAGGCGCAACGGCAAACGGCTGAACTGCGCTACCAGCTGATCGGTCCTGGTCTGCAGCTGATCCAGGCCGGCGCGAGCGTCAACAACGTCGCCAGTCTGCTGGCAGAGCGACTGCAGGACACCGATTCGGCGGTCCAGCAGCAACTGTTGGCGCGGCTTGGCGATGTGCCGTCCGTGCGCACGCTTAAGCGGTGGCTGGCTGCCTTCCAGCGCGAGGGCAAGGCCGGCCTGCTGTCCCGGCACACCGGCCGCGTGCGGCAGGACTACGGCTGGGAACTGCGCGCCATGGCGCTCTACAACCTGCCCAGCAAACCGACCTATGCGGCCGTCGCGCTCAAGTTGCGCAAGGAGGGCTTTGACTCGGCCACGGAATCGCGGGTCAAGTCGTACCTGAAGTCGCTGCCCGCGACCGTTGGCGAGAACAGTCCCGCACGGGTCGGCCGGCATCTGCACAAGCTGCGGCACCAGAAGTACCAACCCCGCACGCTGGAGCAGATCAAGGTCGGCGACATCTACGCGGGTGACGGCCACACCTGCGACTGCTATGTGGCGCACCCCAATACCGGCGGCGTGTTCCGCCCCGAGCTGACTGCCTTCATCGACATCCGTAGTCGGTACGTGCCCGGCTGGTATCTGTCGGAGGCCGAATCGGCGCTGTCCACGGTGTTCGCCCTGTCGCATGCCATGCAGGCCCACGACCACCTGCCGCTGTTCCTGTATCTGGACCGCGGCGCCGGCTACCGTTCGAAGCTGCTTAACGACGAAGCGACGGGCTTCTACAACCGCTTCGAAATGGATGTCATCGGCGCGCTGCCGGGCAACCCGCACGGCAAGGGCTGGATTGAACGGTGGTTCCGCACGGTGCGTGACCACCATGACAAGTTCTTCGCCGGCGGCCAGGTGTACTGCGGCAATGACATGGCAGAGGAAGTCAATCGCCGCCTGTCGGCCGACGTGAAGACAGGCAAGCGCAAGCTGCCGTCGCTGGCCGACTACGCGGCCAGCCTCAGCCAGTTCATCCACGAGTACAACCACACGCCGATGGACGTGCTGGAAGGCCGCACGCCAGCCCAAGTATGGGCGAGCCTGGAGCGCAATCCCGTCGTGCTGTCTGCCGAAGCCATCGTCCGGCCGCGCGAGAGGCGAACCGTGCGTCGGCAGATGGTGGAGTTGCACAAGCGCCAGTACTACGCAAACGAGCTGGCTCTGTACGACGGCAAGCAGATCACGGTCGAGTACGACCTGCACAACGATGCGGCCGTCTGGCTCTACGACGCCAAGGACCGGTTCGTCTGCCAGGCGGCGCTGGTGCGCACGGTCGGCGTGGTTCCGCAATCGCGCCTGGAGGAGCAGCGCGACAAGCGCCTGAAAGGCCAGATCAAGCGCCTGGAGAAGAAGGCCGACGAAGCACGCGCGCGCCGCCAGGACGCCATCACGATCACCGACCAGCTGGAGCAGTTGCCCGATCTATCCACGCCGCTGACGGCGCGCGTACCGGTCAAGACCGGCATTGTCATCGACCTGCTGAACAACGACGAATAAGGACCACATCATGACGCAGCAGAATGCTGATACCCCTGTCCTGGCGATTCCGACCGAATGGGCCGACTGCTACAGCGAGGAGGACCGCGAGGCTGTCGCTGCAATCCACCAGCAGCTGGCTGAGTTGGGGCTGACCCGCGCGTGGCTCGCACGCCTGTCGCGCGTCTCGCCGACGACGCAATCGCAGGTGCTGAACGGCAAGTACCCGACCGATCCGGGCAAGTGGATTCGCCAGATGGTCGATGCGCTTGCCACGCATACGAATCGCAAGTCGGCCGGGGTCATGCCTCACGTGGTCACCAGCACTTACCAGATGGCGGTCGTCGTCTGCGATCGTGCGCGGCAATACCGCAACTTCGGTGTGTTGTGCGGGTACGTCGGCGTGGGCAAGACGGAAGCCATCAAACAGTACCAGCGGGACAACACCCATACCTTGCTGATCGAGGCCAACCCCGACATGTCGCCCAGCGTGATGCTGGACGAGCTGCGCGCGCAGCTCTCGGCGCCGATGTCCCGCTCGCTCGACGCCAAGTTCTCCAGCATCGTGGAGGCGCTGAGCAACACGACGTTCCTGCTGATCGTCGACGAAGCCGAAACCATGCGGCCGAAGTGCCTGCATTACCTGCGCCGCATCCGGGACAAGGCCGGCGTTGGCATCGTCCTGGTAGGCACCGAGCGCCTGCTGCAACTGGTCAAGCCGTCCTATGGCGAGTTCGACCAAATCCGATCCCGCGTTGGCTTCTGGCCGCAGATGATCAAAGGCATCTCGCGCGGCGACGCCGACGCGCTGGCCCAAGCCGCGCTGAGCGATCAAGGCGAGCTGCCCGAGGATGCCTTGGACGCGCTCTGGCACTACTGCAAGGGCTCCGCACGCATGCTGGTCGAGAACTTCATTCCTGCGCTGCGCGACTACGGCTTGAAGAAGCACGCCATGTCCGCAGAGCTGGTCCACGCCGTCGCGCGCGACGTGCTGTTGCTGGGCGAGTCGCGCCCGTACTAACACCCGGAGTCATCGCAATGACCAATACACCGAAGCGATCTGGCATCACCGTCCGCCACACCAAGGACGGATTGAAGGTGGACGCGACCGGCGCTGCTGCACGTGAGTTCCTGCGCCAGCTCGCCGGCCTGCCCCCTGAAACGGGCGACGCAAAGCAAGCCGCTGCCTTCCCGGCCAACGACAAGGACTCTCGCCATGAAGCTTGAAACTTTGCTGGCCGGCAGCCCGACCCTCATCGAGCTGCAGCAAGGTCTGCGGCATCTGCATGCCGAGTGGCGCCGCGTGTGGCTTCGCGTTCGGCTGCGCCGCGAGCTGACCTACCTTGACCGCGAGGAAGAACGCGCGGTCAACGAGGTGGAATGGCGCAAGGCCGAGCTGGACGATGCCCAGGGCAACCTGATCCGGCTGCAGGTCGTCTATGCCAACCGCCGCGCGGCGCTGCGTCGGCGCCTGGAAGCGGCTGCACGCAGCGCGGAGGCCCTGTAATGCCGCTGCCAGAAGTGTGCTGCCCGAACTGCCGGGTGCGCATGTCCCTCGACGTGGTGCTGGCGGACAACGGCATCGCCGAGATGCTGCAGGCGCTGGTGGACATCCATCCCGCTGGCGACACGGTCATCAAGCCGTTGCTGCGGTACATCGGCCTGTTCGGCCCGCGCAAAACGCAGATGACCAACGGCCGCATGGCAAGCCTGATTCGCGAGCTGCAGCCCGAGATGGCCGCAGCGCAAGTGACCTGGAACGGGATCGTCTACGCGGCCCCCCTACAGCTCTGGTCGCAGACGTTCGCGTACGCGGTCGAGCAGGCCAGCCTGGGAAAGCTCGATCTGCCGCTCAAGTCCCATGGCTGGCTGCGGTCGGTCATGGCGAGCCAGGCCGGCCGCGCCGCCGGCAGCGCTGAGGCTGCGAGGGAAGCGCAAGCGCGCGGCGTGGCCGGTGCCGGAACGGCGCCCGAGCGACGCAATGCGGTCAGCACGACGGCCGGGCCGATCCACCTCGACGCATCGCTGCCCAAATCCCAAATGCCGGACCACGTACGGAACGCGGTCCAGAACCTCAGAAAAGGACGTACATCGTGAGCAAACAAGAAAGCGCACCTCAGATCCCGGAAGGCTACCGGCTCAACGCCCAAGGCCACCTGGTGCCGGAATCCGCCATCCGGCCAATCGACCAGGAGCGCGACCGCCTGGTCACCGAAATGGTGACTCTGGCGAAGCGCCAGCGTGAGCTGCTGGCCGAGTTCAAGGCACGGGTGTTCGGTGACGCCAATGCCTTCGTTTCGCTGTCGGCCGACACGTACGGCGTGAAGCTGGGCGGCGCCAAAGGCAACGTGACGCTGCACAGCTTCGACGGGAGCATGAAGGTCGTCATTCAGCGGGCCGAGAACATCAGTTTCGACGAACGGCTGCAGGCCGCGAAGCAGCTGATTGACGAATGCATCCTGGAGTGGGCCAAGGGCAGCGATCCGAAGATTCAAGTGCTGGTCCAGCAGGCATTCGAAACCGACAAGGAAGGCAAGATCAACACCGGCCGGGTGCTAGCGCTGCGCCGCCTGGACATCCAGGACGAGAAATGGAAGCGCGCCATGGAGGCCATCGGCGAGTCTGTCCAGGTCGTCGGTACGAAGACCTACATGCGGTTCTACGAGCGGCCGGCGGGCAGCGAAGCGCATGTGGCCATCTCGCTCGACTTCGCCTCGCTATGAGCGCGCGCATGCACCTCATCAACTTCCAGGCGCGCTACGCCAATGCAGTGCTGGACGGCAGCAAGCCGCACACCATCCGCGCGCGCCGCAGCGACGGTCGCAACCCACAGCCCGGCGACACGCTGCGCCTCTATACCGGCCTGCGCACCAAGCAGGTTCGGCTGCTGCGGCAGGAAGTGTGCGAGTACGTGGTGGAGGTCACCATCTTGCCACCCCTGGCCGACCGCATCCCGCAGGTATTCCTGGGCGACCGCCTGTTGACGGCCGACCAGGTGAACGAGCTGGTGCACGGCGACGGGTTCGACGACTGGCGCGCCTTCATCGCCTTCTTCGAGGACCTGTACGGCCTGCCGTTCACCGGCAACCTCATCGGCTGGTCACCCATGCCGACCTACATCCGATTGCAGTAACGCTTGCCGCGAGCGAGTCGCGGCCTTTCCCAACCTCTAGGAGATATCCATGAACAAGTCCCAGCTGATCGAAGCCGTCGCCAAGCAAGGCGAAATGACCAAGACACATGCCGGCATCGCCGTGGAAGCGGTGCTGAACGGCATCAAGACCGGCCTGCAGGAAGACGGCGAGGTGGCACTGACCGGCTTCGGCAGCTTCGCGGTGGCCGAGCGCGAGGCGCGCCAAGGCCGCAACCCGAAGACCGGCGAGGCCATCGAGATTGCGGCCAGCAAGGCCGTCAAGTTCAAGGCAGGCCAGGCCCTCAAGGACGCCGTGGCCTGACCGCCGCCGCATAGCGAAACACCCGCTTCGGCGGGTGTCTGCCGGGCGTGGTGGCCCGGTACTGACGAGCAGCCAACATGGACCGAAACTCAGCTATCGACAAGATCAAGAAGTGCCTGGCGCTCTCAGCCAGCGCCAACGAGCACGAAGCCGCAGCGGCGCTACGCCAGGCGCGCGCGCTGATGGAGAAGTTCCGTATCAGCGAGGGCGACATCCTGGCCTCCGAAGCGCATGAAGCCACGGCGAAGGCAGGGGCGGCGACCAAGCCCGCACTGTGGGAAAGCAACCTTGCCGTGACCGTGTGCCGTGCCTTCGGCTGCCAGCCGCTGTTCCGCCGGGGCATCGGCCCTGGTCAGTGGTGCTTCATCGGCACGGCCGCGTCGCCTGAAATCGCTCAGTACGCCTTCAGTGTGCTGATGCGCCAGCTCAAGAGGGCGCGCGCCTCGTACATCGAGGCGCATTGCAAACGGCTCAAGCCGATCAACAAGACGCGTCGAGCGGACCTGTTCTGCCAAGCGTGGGTCGGTGAAGTCTGGCGCCAGGTGCAGGACGTGGCAGAAGACCCTGACAACGCCGCCGCTATCGAGGCGTACATGCAGACGCATCACCCCGGCACTGGCGAACTTGCGCCCACCGACCGCAACGGCGACCGCAAGTTTGCCGAGAAGGATTGGCACGCGATTGAGGCTGGCGCGCGAGCCGGTCGCCAGGCCCAGCTGCATCGTGGCGTCACAGGCGAAGCCGAGCCGGTAGCTCTGCCGCAATAGCCAGCGAAACACCCGCTGCGGCGGGTGTCTGCCGGGTGTGGTGGCCCGGCACTGATGAGCAGCCACCGAAGGAGAACGCAGTGATCGAGAAGAACAAACAGCCCGAGAACATGACCCAATCGCAGGAAGCCGTGCCCGCTTCGCCGGCCCTGGTTACCGCTGCGCGCGAGTTCGTCCGCGCCTGGCAGGACGGCGCCTTGCATCTTGGCATGACGGAAACCGCCCATGCGCGTGCCATCTGCCGCGCGCTGGCGGATCAGGACCAGCGGGACTGACATGGCGCTCTCGACCGATCCGGCCAAGCGAGATAGCCAGATGATCCGCCTGAAGGCGTCCAAGGCTGGCATGTCGGAAGACCAGTACAAGGACTGGCTACGCGGTCAGTTCGACGTGGCTTCCGCCACCGAGCTGAACGAGCGCCAGCGCAGGCAGGCCCACGCCCACCTGGGCAAGCTGCTCGACGCAGCCAGCGGCCGGCAGGATACCGGCACCTGGCGCGAGCCGCAGCTGCGCAAGCTCGACGCCCTGTGGGGCGCGCTGGCAGCGCGCGGCGCTGTGCGCGTGAACACGCGCGAAGCCATGGAATCTTGGTGCAAGCGATCCGTGCCGCGCCTGGCCGCGCTGCGCTTCGCCAGCAGCGGCCAGCTGCAGCAGCTTATCGAAGGGCTGAAGCAGTGGTTGCTGCGTGTCGATCCGAAGGCCGACCTGAACCCGTGACCACGCCGCCCCTCATCATCGACCACCGCGCGCTGCCCGAGCTGCTGCGCGAACTCATCGACTGCGTCGGTGAGGCGGCGGCGTTTCGCCTGATCGAATGGCGCGGCGGCGCCTATCTGTCGGTGCCCAAGCGCGTCGATCCACAACACGTCCTGGTGGAGATGATCGGCCCAGCGCAGTTCGTGGCGCTGGTGGAGCGCTTCGGCGGCGAAACGTTGATGCTGCCGAAGAATGACGCCGTGATGCGTCAGCAGCGCCACCAGCTGATTCGCCACCTTCGGCACCATGAGCGCTTGCCGGTGGACGCTATCGCCCTGCGAGTGGGATACTCCATGCGGCGGGTGTTCCAAATCCTGGGCGAGCACCATTCGGAGCCCACCAGCGGCAGTCTGTTCGACTGAGCCGCATACTGCCCCCGCTCCCACCCCCTTTAAAACGCGCGTACAAGCGTTTAAAAACGTCGCGCATCCCCTGGCGGCTACCGTTGTACCCCTAGGGCGCCAAAACGCGTTGTAGGCCGTTTTAACGCGTCGTCGATTCCCGCCCCACCGCATCCCCCTGAGTGAACCATTTACTTGTGAAATGGTTCACCATTCTTTCGCGCGCCATCGCCCGCAGACTGCGAGGCATGGACAAGCACACCACCTCCCAAGACAAGGGCCTCACCGGCTGGATTGAGGTCTTCCGCGCCGGCTCGCATGTGGCGAGCGACGGTCAGCGCTGCGAATTCACCCAGGCCGATCTGGACCAGATGGTCGCCAACCAGGCGCTCGGCGCCGCGCCGGCCGTTCTCGGGCATCCCAAGGACAACGATCCCGCCTACGCCTGGACCTCCGACATCAAGCGCGAGGGCGACCGCCTCTTCGTCAAGTTCACCGACATCAATCCCGATTTCGCCAAGGGCGTGAAATCGGGCGCCTACCGTAACCGCTCGGTATCCGTCTACAAGGACGCCGACCACGGCTGGCGCCTGCGGCATGTCGGCTGGCTCGGTGCGACACCGCCCGCCATTGACGGCCTGCGCCCGGTCCAGTTCAGCGGCGGCCAGGAAGCCCTGGAGTTCGCCATGCCGGAGCCGTACCGGCTGCGCTGGGCGTTCGAATCGTTGGCCGGCGTGCTGCGCCGCCTGCGTGAAGGCGTGATCGCCGAGAAGGGCCAGGCAGCAGCCGACGCGCTGGTGTCGAACTGGGAAATCGATTCCCTGACCGACCTTGCCGCCGACCTGGACACGCCGCGCGAGGACAACCCCGCTTTTTCCAAACCAGGAGCAACCACCGTGACCACGTTCACTCAAGCCGATCTGGATCGCGCCCGCCAAGAAGGCGAGACGCAAGGGCGTCAGGCCGCTGCCGCCGAATTCAGCCAACAGGTAACCGACGCCAATGCCCGGGCCAGCCAAGCCGAAGCCGAGCGCCGCGCCGCTCGGATTCAAGGCCAGATCGACGGCTGGGTCCGCGAAGGCAAGGTGACCCCCGCCGAGAAGGCCGGATTGGCCGAGTTCATGGCCCAGCTGGAGACCGGCGCCGCGCAATCGTTCGAGTTCTCCGCGCACGACGGCCAGACGGCCAGCAAGACGACCGCACAGTGGTTTGCCGACTTCATGGCGAGCCGCGCGCCGGTGGTGAAGCTGGGGCCGAGCCAGGATGGCAGCGAGCCGGCCGCCGCTGACCCCAACGATGCCCAGCAGCTCGCCGCGTCGGCCCACGAGTACATGAAGGCGCAGGAGGCCAAGGGCATCACGGTTTCCTACGCCGACGCGGTGCTGCACGTCAGCAAGTCCTGACGCGGGGCCATCTCTTCTCCAACCCAGCAGACGAGGACCTAATGCTGACCAACAAACGAATCCTGATCGGCAACTTTATTGCCCAGGGCGCCGTAGCCGCGTACCACCTGGTGGCGTACGGCGACCAGGACGACACCGTGAAGCAGGCCACCGGCGCGGCCGGCGAGAAGCTGCGCGGCGTGAGCTGCGACGCGGACGCGGCCGATAGCAAGCGCGTGGATGTCACCCAGCTGGGCGTCGCGCCCGTGATCTACGGCGCGGCCGTGACCCGTGGTGACCGCGTGAAGGCCGACGCGCAGGGCCGCGCCATCCCTATCGCGGACGGCGAACCGTTCATCGGCGTGGCCGAGGTGACTGGTGTGGCGGGTGACCGCGGTGCCGTCCTGATCGCCCACGGCTGACCCGTCGCCAACGCATCGAATCCCTTTCGAACCCCATTTCAAGACTGAACGACCCCAGGAGCCACACACATGGATAGCCCGTTTCCGCAGGACACGCAGCTGACCGCCATCGCCGTGATCGTCCGGAATCAAATGATGATCGCGGACGACGTGCTGCCGCGTACCGCGCCGCTCGGCAAGGAAAAGTTCGCGTATCAGCTCTACCCGGCTGAGCAGCAGTTCACGGTGCCCGACACCAAGGTCGGCCGCCGCTCGCAGGTCAACGAAGTCGAGTTCAGCGGCAAGCGCGTGACCGACGAGACCGAAGACCACGGCCTGGACCATCCGCTGCCGATGAGCGACATCAACAACGCGCCGGCCAATACCAACGTCGAGGCGCTGACCACCGAGATGCTGTCGGGCCTGATCATCCTGGACCGCGAGGTGCGCACGTCGCGCCTGGTGTTCGATCCGCAGAGCTACGCCGGCAATTCCGAAACGGTGGCCGCCACCGACCGCTTCGACGCCGCCGACAGCGACCCGGTGGAATACCTGCTGGACGTGCTGGACCGTCTCATCATGCGCCCGAACATCGCCGTGATCGGCCAATCGGAATGGCGCGTGCTGCGTACCCACCCGGCCATCGTCAAGGCCGTGCACGGCAATAACGGCGACAAGGGCGCCGCCACCCGGCAGCAGGTCGCCGAGCTGCTGGAGATCGAAGACATCCTGGTCGGCCGCGCGCGCGTCAACTACGCGAAGCCCGGTCAGCCGGGCCAGCTCAAGCCGTGCTGGCGCGGTGGCATGGCGCTGATCTATCGCGACGCGGCTGCGGCCAAGGTCGCCGGCGTCGTGGAAGGCTCGAACGTGACCTTCGGCTTTACCGCCCAGTACGGCACGCGTGTGGCCGGTGCCAAGGACGATGCGTCCATCGGCCTGCGTGGCGGGCGCCGCGTACGCGTCGGCGAATCGGTCAAGGAAGTCATCTGCGCACCGCAGCTGGGCTTCTTCCTGAAGGACGTCATCACCCCTGCCGCCTAACACCTGCAGCGCGTGAGTGCGACCCCGGCCGGCGTGGAATTGCGGCGCCGGCCGGGAAACGCGTGGAGAACCCCATGAGCGAGAAGAAACGGTATGAAGTCCTGGAGCGTGTTCGGCTGTATCGCCGGTCTCGCGAGGTGGGCGCGATCGTGCATGCCTACCCGGATGATGTCAGCGACCTGGTCGGCACCACGTTGCGCGAGCTGGCCGACGACGACAGCGGCGCAGACCAAACCGGCGAAGACACTTCCGGTCCCGCTGCGGCCCTGGCAGGCACCGCGCCGCAGGCGGCGGATGGGCACGCGCCTACCGCGCCGTCCCAGGAAGGCAGCCAAGTAGCCAGCGAGGCCAAGGACCTGCCCCCTAGCGAGGGCGTTGCCAAGCCGGCCACGGTCCCCTCCGACGGCGCAGCGGACGGCCAGAAGCGCCAGGCCGCGACCGCCAAACGCGCCGCCACGAAAGGAAAAGGCCGCAAATGAGTGCCTACGCCACCGCCTCTCAGTTCGCCCAGGAGTACGGCTTGTCTGAGACCTACCAGCTATTGCGCGACGAGCAGGATGAGCTGCTGTCGCCGGAGCTGCTGGGCGAAGGCTTGGCGGGCGCATACGGCGCCGATCGCACCGAAGCGGAGAAGGCGGTGTGCGACGCCGCCATCCGCCGCCTGGTGTCAATGCTCGGCGACGTGAGCCTGTTCATGGACGGCTATCTGCGCAGCGCGGTGACGCTGCCGCTGTCGGCGGCCGAGATCGCGCACACGCCGCTGAAGACGTGTTGCCTGGAGCTGGCCCGATGCCAGCTGATGGATGACCCGGACAACCTGACCGAGCAGCAGGAAAAGCGCTGCAAGCGCTGGGATGTGTGGCTCAAGGACGTGGCGGCCGGCGTGATCCGCCTGCTGCCGGCGCCGTCGTCGACGGTCCGTCAGATCCGATGGGGCAAGGTCCCCAGCATCGCCGATGGGTACGGCAGATGAACGGCGTTTCCCTTCGCTGGCAGTTCGATGACGAAACCTTGCGTGCCTACCTGGAGCGCCTGTCGCAAGAGCAATTCGTGCGCGTGCGGCAGGACGTCGGCGAATACATGGTCGGGCAAATCCAGGATCGGTTCGATGAGCAGCGCCTGTGGGACGGCAGCGCCATGTCGCAGTCGAAGGCCGCCATCGCACGCCAAGGACAGACGCTGATCGAAAACCGCCTGCTGTACCAGAGCTACGTCTACCAGCTGGTTTCCAAGGGCGTGACTGTGGGCAGCAACCTGGCCTATGCGGCGATCCACCACTTCGGCGGTGACACCGGGCGCGGCCATCGGACCCACATTGAAGCCAGGCCGGTGCTGGGCGTGAACGACCTGGACGAACGCATCATCGGCAACAAGCTGGTCAACGCACTGAAGGACATGCAATGAGCGTGGAGCTGAAGAGCCTGGAGCTGTTGGACACGCTCAAGGACGAAATCAGGGCCAAGGCCGGCAAGCTGTTCGACACCATCGAGGACTACGGCGGCCAGTTCGATGAGGACGAGGTCAGCGCCAAATCGTTCAACGCACCGGCCGCGTTCACGGCATGCCTGGGCTGGCGCAAGGTCCTCAAGAGCGGCACCTACCTCAGCGGTCGCTACGTGTGGGAGCTGCGCCTGGCGGTGTTCATCGTCACCAAGGAGAAGACCCGGGAGGCCCGCATGCGTGCCGCGATGAGCCGCGCTGAAGTGGTGTCGCGCCTGGTCAACGGTTGGGCGCAGCCGGAATGCACCGGCAAGCCCGAGGGCGTGATGGCGGAAAACCTCTACAACCGCAAGCTCGACAAGCAAGGGCTGGCGCTGTGGATGGTGGCGTGGTGGCAGGAAGCCGAGTTTCCGAAGGCTCTGCCCGAGCTGCGCGACCTGGTCGCAGTCGATATCGAAACGAACGCCGTCACTTCGGTGCCGGCACCGCCGGACCCGCCACCTGGCCCGGCGACTACTCATCAACTGGAAATGGAGTGAAGCATGGCGCGAGTCAGCAAAGACACCACCCCGGAAACCGACATCGCAGTCGCCAACGACGCGCCGGCCGCAGCGGCGCCGACACCGAAATTCAAAGCCCCGCGCCTGGGCGAGCAGATCGCCGTCGTGGCAGCCCCTGGCCGCCTGCTGGCGAACCTTGAGTTCGGCGGCCATTACAGCGAAGTAGTGGTCGGCCCCGCCACCGTCACGCTGCGAATCCTGCGGCTACTGGAGGACGGCGACCTGATTCGCCATCCGCTGTAACGCCTCACCAACCCCGCTTCAACGTCGATTTAACCACCCCTGACAGGACGAACGACCATGCTGCCCGACCTGCTATCCACCACCTACCTGATGCCGGGCGTCGCCCACAAGTTCGACGCCAGCAAGGCAATCCGTGGCTTGCGCGGCATGCCCCGCAGCCTGCTGCTGATCGGCCAGGCCAGCCCGCCGGCCGCCGTCGATATCACCAAGCGCCAGCGCGTCACCAGCGAGGCCGAGGCCATTGGCCTGCTGGGCGAAGGCTCGATGCTGCTGGCGATGTGGCGCGCCGCGAAGGCCAACGCGGCCCTGGGCATGCCCATCGACCTGGTCATCCTGAAGGATGACGAAACCGCCGTCGCCGCGACCGGCAAGGTGGTGGTCCAGGTCGATGCCCAGCATGCCTCCGGCGAGCTTCCGCTGTACATCGGCGGCGAGCGCGTGCGTGTGGGTGTGGCCGTCAACGACACGGCGGCTACGGTGGCAAACAAGCTCATCAACGCCATCAACGCGCGCACCCGGCTTCCCCTCATCGCTGCGGCCGGTGAGGCAGCGGGCGATATCACCCTGACCTGCCGTTGGAAAGGTGCGACCGGGAACAGCATCGACGTGCGCGGCGCGTACTTCGCCGACGACCGCCTGCCGCAAGGCGTGACGCTGACCATCACGCCAATGGCGGGCGGCGCCGTGGACCCGGATATCACGCCGGTTTTCTCCGCGATCAAGGGTTTCAGGCCGACGCAGTACGCCATGCCGTACACCGACAGCGCCAACATGGGCGTGCTCGAGGAGGAGCTGGAGCGCCGCTGGTCGTTCGAGAGCATGCAGGACGGCCAGGCCGTCACCGTGGTGCGCGGCACGGAAGGCCAGGTGACCGCCTGGCTCGAGCCCCGCAACTCGCCGCTGGTGCACACGCTGTGCGTGACCAAGGACCTGTCGAACACCTGGGAAACCTGCGCGGCGGCAGCTGCCGCCATCGAAAGCCATTGCGCGACCGACCCGGCCATGCCGTTCACCGGCATCAAGTTGGTCGGCTACGTCGCGGCACGCCTGGAAGACGACTTCGAGGTGGAGCAGAAGAACAACCTGCTGAACGCCGGTGGTTCCGTGATGGAAACCATGGAAGACGGCACGGCCAATCTGCTGCGCATGGTGACCAACTACACCAAGCACCCGACCGGCGCGGTCGATCCGAGCTGGCGCAATCTGAACTGGGTCAAGACGCTGTCGTACTACCGCTGGTTCACGGTCACGGAAATCCAGATCAAGTATCGCGGCTACAAGGCAGCCGAATACCTGGTGGAGCCGATCCCTGGCCAGAAGATCATGACCGTTCAGCTCGGCACGGACATCATGCTCAACAACTACGACCAGTTCATCGCGGCCGGCCTGTTCCAGCACGCGGAGCACTACAAGAAAACCCTGTTGGTCGAGCTGGACGGCACCAACGGCCGGCTGAAGGTGGTGGATCAGCCGGTTCTGGTCACCCAGCACTACCAGACGGAAATCACCAGCGAGTTCATCGCGGGACACGTCTGATTCCCGGCGCCCACAGCAAAACCCTGACATTGAACGGAGAAAGAGATGGCTTGCGATAGCGAACTGTATCGGGTGGACAGCTTCACCGTGGACGGCGAGGAATGGCCGATTGAAGACGGCAGCGCCACCATCGAAGGCGCGGCCGGCTTCGAGCGTGAAGCCGCGCTGTCGGCCAGCGGCCCGGACTTCACCACGCGCAAGCGCGTGGCCCGGATCATCAAGGCGAAGCTGCAATTCAACGGCTCCAAGACGCCCGACCAAGTGAGCGCGGTCTGTGAGGCGCAGATCGTCATGACGAACCTGCACACCGGCCGGCGCTGCCGTGCTGGCAAGTGTTCGTTCCGCAGCATGGGCGAAATCGGGACCGGCGCGGTGGACATCGAGTTCGTCGCGCTGACCCCGCTCCAGTGGCTGTAACGCGCACGCATCACGCCTGATCGGTGGCGGGCGCCGGCCCCGCCACCGACTCTTCCCGGCCGGCGTATTCCTCGATATCCCCCCAAAATGAACACCCAAGATATTCACGTAGTGCCGTTGGTCGATGGACTTAAGTCGGTAGTGGGCACGCAAGAGGTCCGCTATCGCACGGTACGGTTACGCGAAACAAACGTGGCAGACGAGTACGCTGCCCTGCAGATGGCCGAGCGTGTCGTCCATGTCAACGGCAAGCCCACCTTGTTGGTCTCCGACGAGCTGTACCGTATCGCCCTGACGCTCCGCCATGTGGAGCGCTTCCAGGCGCCGGGCCTCGACGACATCCCGCTGAACCTGCTCACCCTGGAAATGTTCGGGCGGCTTCATCCGCTCGACTTGCAGCGCATTGAGGAGCGCGTGATGCTGGTAGACCTTGCTGCCCAACTGCGTCATGGCCTCATCACCCAGGCCGAGTTCGATGCGATGGTCGCGGGTGAGAAGGAGCCGCAAGGCCCGCGATCCGAGGGCCAGGCTGCAGCAGTGGGAGAAGCTGGCGCGGCAGCTGAGTCTGGCCCTGCAATGCTCGCTGACTACAGCGCGGGCGATGCCGCTGGCGCAATTGCTGGCGCAGGCGCGCGAGTTGGAAGCCTTGCATAAGCCCCGGCAAGGAAAGCAGCGATGACCAGCCGCAGCCTCACCCTCCGCTACATCATCAATCTGGCCGGCAATCTGCAACGCCGCGCGGCAGAGAACGCACGCGTGGTCGAGCAGGCGAGCCGGCGCCAGAGCACCGCCCTGGCAAACACCGACAAGGCCGCGCAGCAGGCGGATCGCGCCCTGCAGAAGGTCGGCAGTAAGACGAACGCACGCCGTGTCGAGGCAGAGGCGCGTCGCATGCAGGGCGCCATGGGCAATGTGGCAACGGCCGTGCAACGAGCCGATGCCGCCATGTCGCGGTTCGGCACCGGCCGGTCCTCGCTCGAGCGGACGTACACCTACCTTGGCGGTATCGCGCGCCGTCTTGAGGAAACTCGGCGCAATGCCGAACGCGTTGCCCACGTACTCGGTCGCGCCGGCCAAGTGGGCGGCGCGGTGGCTGGCGGCGCGGTCGCGGGGAGTGCCGCTGCCGTAGCGGCGATGCAACGGCCCGTGTCGTTCGACCAGCGCCTCGCCCACATGGCCAATGTGGCCTATGGCGAGCGCACCCCTGCAGGGCGTCTCGTTGGCATGCGAGAGCTGGAATCGACGATCAACCGTGCGGTGCGCTATGGCGGTGGTAGTCGTGACACTGCGGCAGAAGCACTGGACACGATGATCGCCTCCGGTGCCATGAAGATCGGAGATGCGTTGAAGCTGTTGCCCGACCTGCAGCGAGACGCGACCGCGAGCAATTCTGATGTCCGGGACCTTGCCCAGATCGCCATTCGCGGAATTCAAACCTATGGGCTCACCGTTGAACAAGTGCCACAGGCAATTTCCAAGGCGATGGTGGCGGGCCAAGAAGGCGGGTTCGAGGTGAAGGACATGGCGAGGTGGCTCCCCAGGATGATGGCCGCTTCGAGCGGCAAGCTCGGTATGCGCGGCATGGCGGATTTTGAGGAATTGATTGCCACGGCGCAGTCTTCCGTTATCACGGCCGGCACCAAGGACGAAGCGGGAAACAACCTCGCCAACCTGCTGCTGAAAATTAACAGCGCTGACACGCAGAAGGATTTTGCAAAACTGGGGATTGACTTGCCGAAGTCCCTGGCGCGGGCGCGCGAACGGGGCTTCAACGGCATTACGGCCTTCGTGGATTTCGCTGAACAGATCGCAGCGAAAGACAAGGCATTCATGGACCTGAAGAAGAAGGCGCAAGCGTCAGTCGGAGATGAGCGAAAAGCGACCCTGCAAGCTATGGCGGACATCCTGGAGGGCTCAGCAATTGGCCAGGTTATTCAGGATCGCGAAGCGCTGATGGCGCTGGTCGCACGCATGCAGCACAAGGACTATGTGTCTGACATTCGTTCGAAGTTGCGGAACGAGACGGGCGGCGCGATCGACTCAAATTTTGAGGTGGTCTCTGGCCGCGCTGCGTACAGCGCGCAGCAGATCGCCAATGAAGCCGACATTGCTCGAAGCGGGGTTCTCGACCAGATTCAAGGACCGATGAAATCATTGTTGGACTCGGTCACTGGCTTGGCGAGGGAATTTCCAACCCTGACTACTGCGATTACTGGTGCTGTACAGGGCTTCGGTGTGCTCGCTGCGGGCGGCGCGGGCGGAGCGATTGCGGGCTTCCTGTTGAATCGCCAAAAGTCCGGTGGCCGTGCAGGCATGTCAGGCCCGGGCGGCATGCCGGGGTTCGGCGGTGGTCCGATTCCGGTCTACGTTGTGAACAAGGTGCCTGGCTGGAATGCTCCCGTGCCAGGCACACCGAATGCGGGAGGCGGCTCAAGCCGTGCCGGCGCTGCCGGGGGGGCAGCCGCCGCCGGTGCCGCTTCCCGCGCCTCACGCGTGCTGCGCGGCGCCGGCTGGCTCGGTGCCGGGCTGGCTGCCTATGACGTGGGGACAACGCTGTTGGACAGCAGCAAGAGCGGTGCCGAAAAATCCAATGCGGTCGGTCGCACCGCCGCCGGTGTGGCGGGAGCTTGGGCAGGCGCCAAGCTCGGTGCGGCAGCTGGCGGATTCGCCGGGCCGCTGGCTCCCATCGCAGTTCCGGTGGGCAGCCTGCTCGGAGGTGTCGGGGGCTATTTCGGAGCCCAGTGGGCCGGCGACAGTCTGTCGAACCTCTTCACTCCGCCGTCCAAGCGGGCCGGCGTCGTTCGTCGCGACGACGGCACCCGCGTCGAGCTGCCGCCGGAAGCCCGCGCGCAGCTTGGCATGACCCTGCGCCAGGCGCCCGCGTATATGACAAATCCCGCCCTGCAGCCGGGGCCGGCGCTGGCCGCGCTGACGAAGGTCGAACCGCAGAAGGTGGACATCGGCGAAGGCAAGCTGGGCGTGAGCGTGGTGGTCCGCGATGAACGCACCTTCGTCAACACCAGCGTGCTGCAACAGCCCAGCGCTCTGCGCATTGACGCTGGCAACACCAATCCCGGGAAGCCGAACTGATGGCTCTGATCGACAATGCCCTGTCTTCGGGCGCTCCGGCGATTGCCAGCACTGCCAGCACGCTCAGCACCCTGGCGGATCGCATGCTGGGCCGCAATTCGTCGGCCGGACGAAGCAGCTGGCTCAACCAGCTGCGCATGGCATCGTGGAGAGACGTGCCGTTCCAGGTGGATACCACCGAGCTGTCGGCCGGGGACAATACCGTCCTGCGCGAATACCCGTTCCAGGACCGCCCGACCGTGTTTTCGATGGGCGCTGGCGCCGAGGAAATCAAGTTCTCCGCGTATCTGATCGGGGACGACTACCTGCAGCAGCTGGACCGCCTGCGGGAGGTCCTGAAAGGCGAAGGCGTACTGATTCACCCCACGGCCGGCAGCATTCGGTGCTGGGTGCACGGCCGCTACACGGTGAGAGAAGCGCCGACGAGCGAGGGCGGCATTGCGCGTCTGGACCTGACCTTCATTCGGGCCGAGCCCCGCCGATATCCGGTCGGTGTCACGAACACGACGGATCGCGTAGCGAGCGCGGCCGATGCCGCCGAGCAATCACTGATCGATTCCCTGGCGGCCAATTTCGACTTGGCCGGCATGGCCGGCTGGGCGCATGACAACGTGCTCGCTCGCATGCGCAGCGGCCTGGACATCCTCTGGGATGGCATTTCGGCGGTCAACCAGGGCTTTGACTTTTACAACGACCTGGTGCGGCAGTACATCACGTTTCCCCTGAACGAGCTGAGCGCTATTCCTGCCGTGCTCGGGCGGCGCATCGCTGATTTGACCCGCATTCCACGGTCGCTCAGCTCCAATGAAGCCTGGGGCGCATTCTCCGCCGCTCGCAATCTGTGGAAGGCACCGTCGTCGCGGGGCACTACCTCGACTGCCGCGCCAGTGTCCAAGCCGGTGCAGGCGATCGCTCCGGCCATTGCCTCCGCATACCAGAGCGCCGGGTTCGTACCGAACGACAACCAGGCCAAGCTGGCGCAGGTGTTCACGCCGTCGGTCAGCCCCTATCAGACCGATACCCGCAAGCGCGAGGCGCAGTCGTTGAAGACACTGGAGGGCTTCTTTAACGGTATCGCCACCATCATGGCAGTACGCGCGGTAGCTCAGATCGAGCTGGAGAACTATGACCAGGCGTTGGCCTTGCGCACGGACTTCAACCAGCAGATCACTGAGCTGCTGTACGCCAGCGCAAACGAGCAAAACGGCGGCATAGGGACGGTCACGACCCACGATGCGCTGCTGCAGCTGCAGACGGCCGTGCTGACCGACCTGCAAGCGCGCTCGCGGGACTTGGCCCGTCTGACGACCTACACGCCGGAATCGTGGCAGCCGGCGCTGTACATCAGCTATCGGATGTTCGGCACCGTGCGCTGGACTGACGAGATTCTGACCATGAATCCCCACGTGCGGCACCCGTTGCTGGTCCCGCCCGGTGTGCCGCTTCGCATCATCAAGCACGATTGACATGGCCGAGCAATACACCAAGGAAGACGCCAAAGTCTTCGTCACCGTCAACGGCCGCGACTACGAGGGCTGGCTGTCGTCCACCATCGACCGGTCCCTGGAAACGCTTTCCAGCCGGTTTTCCATCCCGGTGTCGCTCATTCCTGGCAACCCGCCCGATATCAAGCGGCAGGACGAAATTCGCGTGCGGATCAACGATACGCTGATGGTGACTGGCATCGTCCTGGCCGCCGACCCGTTCTATAAGCGCGACGACTGCGGCATGCGGATCGAGGGGCGTAGCCGCAGCGGCGATCTGGTTTCGTGCTCCGCCATCCACGAGGGCGGCCAGTGGCGCAATGCCAAGCTGGATCGGATCGTGCGGGATCTGTGCAAGCCGTTCGGCATCGATGTCCGGATCGAAACCGATATCGGCGAGGCTATCCGCGACTTCAAGGTCGAGCATTGCGAAACGGTCGTTTCCGTGCTGTCTCGCGCTGCCCGCCTACGTGGTGTGCTGGTGACCACGGACGCGCACGGCCGAGTCGTCATCACCCGCGCTGGCAAGGAAAAGAGCCATGGCGCCATCGTGCGCGGCCAGAACGTCATCAGCATGGAAGGCATCGGCACGGATGCCGAGCGCTTTTCGGACTATTTCTGCTACGGCCAAGGGAACATCGTGCACCGCAAGCCTGGCCTGCAGGAGCTGGACGTTGGGGGCAGCATCGCCAGCGTGGAAAAGGCTTTCCGGGCGGCGAGCCAGCAAAAAGCGCATGCCAAGGACCCGGAGATGACGCGGTATCTGCCGCTGGTGGTCAACGCGGACGGCAACAATGCGCCGACCGACATGCAACGCCTGGTCGAACACACCATGCGGGTCCGGCGCGGCCAGGCATATGGCCTGCGATACGTGGTCGAGGGCTGGACGTGGAAGGGCAAGCCATGGGAGGTCAATACCCGCGTGCCGATCTACGACGATATCGCCGGCCTGTCCGGTGAGGAATGGCTGATCTGCGAGGCGAAGGCCACCGTGGACCTGCAGGAAGGCGACGTAACAGAGCTGGTCGTCCGGCCGGTGGAATCCTATGACACGGTGCCGCTCAATACCAAAGTCCGCCGGCGCAGAGGAAAGGGCCGGCGCGGGAAGGACGGCGCGCCGCTTCAAGTCATGGAAGTCGAACGATGAACCTAATGAATTTGCTGCGCCGCGCGCTGTTCCGCAGCCTGAAGGAAGGGCCAGTCCAGACGGTCCGGGTCGAGGTGTTCGACATCAACGGCCGCGACGCCGTCGAGCGCTGGCAGGACTATGGCTTCGCCGGCAACCCGGTCGATGGTCAGGGCCTCGTGATCGAGGCAGGCGGCCATACGGTCGTCTTTCGCATGGATCGCCTCGACGGCCGGCCGCGCCTGGCCCCCTATGAGGTTGCCGTCTGGCACAAGGAAGGCCACAAGATTGTCCTGCAGTCGGGCCGCAAGATTCGCGTGGAGTGCGACGACTATGAGGTCGTGGCAAGCAAGAGTGTGAAAATGACCACGCCGAAGTTCTCGACCAGCGAAAACATGGAAGTCGGCGGCCGGGCCGACATCGCCCAGGGCGCCAAGATCGACGGCATCGAGTTCGTCGAACACAATCACGACAAGGTTCAGACCGGTAACGGCCAGTCCGGCGCGGTCGTCCGCTAAACGCCAAGCCTCGCTTGTGAAGCGTTTCACAAAGCCTTCAACCCCTCTTTAACGCGATCATGAAGGCCAGTCACCGCTGGCCGACATGATCGACATCCTCACCACCTCCGCTGTTCCCACCACCGCCCTGGGCGTGCCGTTCGACTGGAGCGTCATTCCGGCCGGGCGCGCCCGCGACGCTGCGTGGCACGACTACTCCAATCCGTGTTCAGCAGCCGGCCACTATGCCGAGGCGCTGGAAATCCGCTCGCTGGAGCTGGACGACAGCCTCTGCACGGCCGTGATTCTGTCGCTGTTCTGCGACCGGCGCGCCGGCCCCGATGTCACGCTACCGCTGAACCAGTCCGACCGGCGCGGCTGGTGCGGCGACGAGTTCGTCGGCACGGCCGAGTCGGAGGCGCCGCGCGACCTTGTAGACCAATGGGGCTCCCACCTGTGGCTGTGCTACATCACCAAGGCCAACGTGGACGCGCTGGAGCGCGCCCGTTTTGCAGCTTGGGAAGCGCTGCAATGGATGGTCCGCACGGGCGCGGCCAGCCGCGTGGATGTGGAAGCCCTCTGGACCGGCCCGGGCGAGGATCGGCTGGCGGTGCGGCCGCAAATCTGGCAGACCGACTCGGCGCGCCCCGTCTATGACGTGCTGTGGGCCACCACCCTGCGGAGGGCCGTGGCGTGAGCATCCCGGTGAACGTCCAGATTCCGTCCATTGGCGAAGCCAAGGACAACGCCGCTCGCCTACTGCAGCAGGCTCTGACCGACGCAGCGGTCAGCAGCGGCGCCGGCCTGTCGGCCACCGACGTAATGCTGGCTCGGTCCAACATCGAGGCGATGGCGTTCGTCCAGGGCGTCGGCATCCATGGCGCCTACCGCTACCTGCGCGACTTCATTGCCCGCCAGGCGATCCCGACAAAGGCCGTCAAGGAATACCTGGACGAATGGCTTACCGCCTACGGCATTCCGCGAAAGGAAGCGACCGTGTCCACTGGCCTCGCGGCAGGCCCAGGCGTGGCCGGGAAGGTGCTGCGTGCCGGCACGGCGCTGCAGGACGAGAATGGGCTGATTTTCACCGTCCAGGACGATGTGGTGGTGGACGCTGAAGGCACCGTGACCCCCACCATCGTCTGCAGCACGGCGGGAGCCGCCGGCAATCTCGCGCCGGGTGCGCCGCTGGAACTGGTGGCGACGGTCGATGGCATCGACGGCACGTTTGCCGTCATCGCGCCCGGCTTGGCCGGCGGCGCCGACCGCGAGGAAGACCCCGAGGCCGTCTACCGACTGGCGCAGCGCCTGGCGAACCCACCGCGAGGCAGCGCGCCCGCCGACTACGAACGCTTGGCACTGTCGGTCCCTGGCATTACGCGCGCCTGGGGTATCCGCAACCCGAGCGGCCCCACTTCGGCCGGCGTCATCATCATGGCCGACCGAAATGCGCCCTACGGCCTGCCGACGCAGGCGCAGCGGGACGCCGTCTATGACTACATCCGCGACCCGAACCGGGGACCACCCGATGAGCTGTTCGTGATCGTTCCGGACCCGGTCTTTGTCGACGTGCAGCTGCGCATTACGCCGGATAGCAAGGCGATTCGTGATGCCATCACGCTGGAACTGAAAGACCTGTTTTTCCGAGAAGCCAAGCCGGCCGGCCGGATTCCGCATACCCACCTGAGCGAGGCGGTGTCGGCTGCAACCGGCGAGTTCGACCATGAGTTTGTCCAGCCGGTGCTGGCACCCGGTGGCTTCCTGGTGGCCGGTGCCTTTCAAATCCTGGTGCTGCGCTCGGTCACCTTCCTGGCCTGACCATGGACAAGTTCTGGCAAGCCTTGATGCACCTGCTGCCGCCAGGCTATGCGTTTCCCCGCAAGCCCGGCTCTGCCGTCATGCGATGGCTGAGGGCATGGGCCGGCGTCCTGCGTGAGCACCACGAATTCGTGGAGAACGCGGTCCGGCAGTGGATACCCCACCGGACGTGCTCTCGCCTCGAAGAGTGGGAGGAAGCGCTTGGGCTGCCCGACCCGTGCTTTGGCGAGAACCAGGACCCGGAACAGCGCCGCACCAACATGCTGGCGCGCCTGCGGGGCGACCTCGACCTGCCATACGAAGACAGCTCGGCGGAGAGCCCGGGCGCCATCAGGGCCTACCTGGCCCGCTACGGCTACCAGGTGGAGGTCTGGTATTCGACGCCGTTCCGCGTCGGCCGCAACTGTGTCGGCGACCGTTTGGGCGCCCTGACCGGCGTGCTCCATGTCCGAGTGCTCTACCTCTGCGAGCCATTCCGAGCCGGTCGGGCCCGCGTGGGGCAGCGCCTGCGCATCTGCAGCAAGGACGGCACTGAGATCGAGTGTCTGCTGAACCGGATTGCCCCGGCACGCTTCCAGATCAACGTGATTTACCTGTAAAGGACCAGCAATGAACTACACCGATAGCCTGGACCATGTGGTGCATGCCGGCACCGGCCAGCCGATGCACAGCGACTCCATTGCCGTTCCCACGGTGGTTTCCAGCAACGACATGAATATGGTCATCTGGAGCCTGATGGAGGTACTGAAGGCCGCCAATGTCTCGGGACGGACTTTCAATCCGGACGACCCGGGGTCCTACTCGCGTTTTCGCCTCGCACTGGAGACCATCTTCGCGACGTTGGACAGCCCGGACTTCACCGGCGACCCGACGGTCGAGACGCCGCCGCAGTTTGACAACAGCCAGCGGATTGCCTCCACAGAATTTGTCCAGCGCGCGCTCGGCAACCGGTGCGGCGTCTGGCTGTACGCTACGTCGCAGGCGATTGGAGCGGACAAGTTTGGCAGTTATGTCGAGTACACGGGCGCCACCCCGGCCACCTTTACTCTGCCGTCCGCGAAGGCATGCAAGGGCGGGGTTCTTGACATCTTCAATGGGTCCAACACCTTGGGGGCGGCACTCACCCTGACCGGAGGCGGCATCTTCTACGGTCCCAACGCACCCGGCGTCCTGAGCATTGTTCTGCAGCCTCAAGTCTCGACGACGATCATTTCGGACGGCACGAACTGGAAGGTGCTGAATGGCGCCGGCAAGGCTTCCCTGGGCGCCAGCGCGGGCTATCGCCTGGAGCCGAACGGCCTGATCGAGCAATGGGGCGTTGGCATCGTTCCGAACAGCGGGACCACAACCTCCAGTGTCCAGGTCACCTTCCCAATCGCGTTTCCGAACGCTTGCCTGAACATCACGGGTGTCTTTTGCGAGGCATTCAATTCAACGGGCGGCGGTACGTGGGCCATCCGCCCCACGAGCTGGACCAAGGAGAAGTTCCTTGCCACCGGCGATAACAACGGCCCGAACTACCTCTTCAACAAGTCGGCCACCTTCTTTTGGCGCGCACTCGGACACTGAGGCCACTGATGCCACTAATGCAATACTCACCATCCACAGGCGGGTTCTATGATCCCTCTATTCATGGCGATGGCATCCCTGCCGATGCCATCGAGGTTTCAGACGACGACTATTGGGCCCTGATGGCGGCCCCGGCCGATGGCAAGATCATTGCGGCAAGCGAGACCGGCTACCCCGTTGCCGTTGATCCGCCGCCGCTGCCACCTGAGCAACTGCTGGCCGCGAACACCGCTCTACGCAACCGCCTCCTGGCCGAAGCTGCCGAGCGCATGGCTCCACTGCAGGATGCGGTGGACTTGGGTATGGCGACCGAGGAGGAGCAAGCCCGGCTACTGCAGTGGAAGCAGTACCGGATTGCCCTGAGTCGGCTCGATTTGACGCTGGCCCCGGTGCCGTGGCCCGGCACCCCGGGGGAGTAGGCCGAAGGCGCAAAAGAAAACGCGCCTGCTGGGGCAGGCGCGTAAAAAGCGCCTATTGGGGTAGGCGCGGGGTAGCCTGGTTGGGGGCCAGGCGGTGCGGATTTTACCACTTGAGGGTGACCGCCCGAGGGGAAGCGGACCCGCAATTTCATCCCGAAATTACTGGGACAAATTAAACGCCTGCGTGGGACAAATTAAACGGCGCGCTACTCGGCATGTGTCGAGCCGGACATAAAAGGGTGACCACGCCACAGGGTTAATGGGCCCGTGCGCGGCCCCGATCTCGTACCGCCCCGGGGAAGCACCAACAGGACAGGAGGGCCGCGATGCCGCTGCCGCCGTATTTCGCCGATCGACGCGACGCCGGCGTCCAATTGGCGCGCCGCCTGAGCGAGCTGGGCTATGCGAAACGAGAGGAAAACCAGCCGCCGCTGGTGCTGGCCCTGCCGCGCGGCGGTGTGCCGGTCGCCTTCGAGGTCGCCCGCGCGCTGGGCGCGACGCTCGACATCCTGCTGGTGCGCAAGATCGGCGCGCCCGGCTATCCCGAACTGGCGCTGGGCGCGGTGGTCGAGGGCGATGCCACCGGCTCGCCCCCGCATACCGTCGCCAATGACGATGCGTGGACGCGCCGCGCGGTCGACAGCGGCGCCTTCGAGCTGGAGCGCGGTCGACAGCTGGGAGAAATCGCCCGGCGCCAGCAGCGCTATCGCGGCGGGGCGCCGGTGGCGGCGATGCGCGACCGGGTCGTGATCATGGTCGACGACGGCGTGGCGACGGGCGCCACGATGCGCGCGGCACTGGAGAGCGCGCGCCATGCCGGGGCGGCTCGCGTGATTGCGGCGGTGCCGGTCGCTTCGGTGGAAGGGTTGGCGTCGCTGCGGGACGCGGCCGACGAATGCGTCTCGCTATGGGTGCCGGACGATTTCGGCGCGGTGGGCGCGTATTACGCGGATTTCGACCAGACCACCGACGAAGAGGTGATGGCCTTGCTGCGCGAGGCTGGCAACGCGCAGCGCGGCTGAGCGGGACAGGTGGTCAAGCGCGCTGCTGCGCCAGCCGCCGCTTCAGATGCGGGATCAGCCCGCCGGCGCGCAGCATGTCGAGCAGGAACGCCGGGATCGGTTCGCATGGCACGCGGCTGCCGTCGGGCAGCACGACGGCCGCGTTCTCCAGATCCAGGGTCGCGTGTTCGCCGTCTACCAGTCTGGCGGTATCCGCGCAGACCAGCGTCGGCAGGCCGAGATTCAAGGCATTGCGATAGAACAGGCCCGCGAACGAAGGCGCGATCACTGCCGCCACGCCGAGATGGCGCAAGGCCTGGGGAGCCTGCTCGCGCGACGAGCCCACGCCGAAATGCCGTCCGCCGACGACCAGATCGCCCGGCCGTACGGTCGCGGGAAAGTCGGGACGCAATCCGGCCAGGCAATGGCGCGCGATCTGCTCGATGCCGCCTTTCATCTGCGTGGCGGGCGCCATCGCATCGGTATCGACGTTGTCGCCGAAGCGCCAGATGCGGCCGGGGGCCTGGCGTTCGGGCCTGGTATGGGGTCCGGTATCGGGTCCGGTATCGGGTCCGGTATGGGTCGGCGTATCCATGCGGATCTCGGTCTTCACAGCAGCGTGCGCGGATCGGTGATGCGGCCCGTGACCGCCGATGCGGCCACGGTCATCGGCGAGGCCAGCCACACCGCGCTGCCGGCGTCGCCCATCCGGCCCGCGAAATTGCGCGCGGTCGAGGCGATCGCCCGCGTGCCGGCGGCGAAGCGCGTGGGCCCGTAACCGGCGCAGGCATTGCACGCATTGGGCA
>NZ_JCBAJO010000109.1:0-15870 GCF_059772245.1 Cupriavidus sp. R6-3 | reverse complement strand
GATCCCGGCTGCCGAAGCGCAACTGCGGCCCCGCGCCGCTGCCCAGCAGCGACCACGCCCGGGCACGCGGGCAGTACGCGGCTGGAGCCGCGACGTCGGCGACCTCCACCAGCGCCGAGGAAGGCGAAATCAACGCGGCCAGCGGCGTGACGGCGCCGAAGTCCTGCGCCGGCCGCAACGCAATGCGCCCGGATGCAATCGCGCGCTCGGCCGCCATCGCATCGCTCGCCCAGCCCTCGTGCAGGCAGCACAGCACGGCCGAAGCGAGCAGCGGTGCCGGCGGCCGGCACGGGTCCGTCAGCGGCGGGCCGGCGTGCAGCAGGGTGTGGTGCTCCAGACCGAGCGCCTCGCGCGCGGGTCTTACGGCCGTCCACGCGGGTTGCACCGAGACGAGCCGCGCCAGCACGCGCGCATTGGCGGCGCGGCGGTCCGCTTGATTGGCATCGATCGCGTCCATTGCCATTCTCATGCCGCCTCACATCCCCATATAGGCCTGGCGCACACGGGGATCGTCGGCCAGCACGCGCGTGTCGCCTGCAAGCGAGATGCGTCCGGTCTCGACCACGTTTGCATGGCGGGCCAGCTCGAACGCCGTCAGCACATCCTGCTCGACCAGCAGGATGGTCAGCCCCGCGCGGTTGATCTGCAGCAGCGCCTCGCCCAGGTTCTCGACCGCACGCGGGGCCAGCCCCAGCGACAGCTCGTCGATCATCAGCAGCTGCGGGCGCGACATGATGCCCCGGCCGATCGCGCACATCTGCTGCTCGCCGCCGGAGAGCGTGGTGGCATCCTGCTTCTGGCGCGTCTTCAGGATCGGAAACATGGTGAAGACGAAGTCGAGGTCTGCCTCGATGTCGGCGCGGCTGTCGCTGCGCAGATACGCGCCAAGCAGCAGGTTGTCGCGTATCGACAGGCCGCGGAACAGCCGCCGCCCTTCGGGCACATGCGCGACGCCGGCGCGCAGCATCGCGTCGGGACTGGCGCCGGTCATGTCCTTGCCGGCAAACGCGAGTCGCCCGCCCGAGGGCTTGACCATGCCGGAGATCGTCCGCAGCAGCGTGGACTTGCCGGCGCCGTTGGAGCCGACGATGCAGGTGATCTCGCCTGCCGGCACCTGCAGGTCGATGCCCCACAGCACCTGCACGTCGCCGTAGCCGGCGTGCAGCCCGGCAATCTCCAGCAGCGGCGTGTTGAGGGGCGCGGCGGCGCCGGCGGGCGCGGCACTGGTGCGAGCGCCCATGGCGGCGCTGGTTTGGACGTTCATCGGTGGACCTCCGTGGTGGTGTCCGCCGCCGGCGTCGCGGCTACGCCATGCGCCGCCTGGCGCGCGGCAAACTTGCTGCCCAGATAGGCCTCCACCACGCGCGCGTCGCGGATGACGGCCTGCGGCTCGCCCTGCGCGATCAGCTCGCCCTGATGCAGCACCAGGATCCGCTGGCTCAGGGACATCACGACCTTCATCAGATGTTCGATCAGCAGGATGGTCACGCCGCGCGCCGCGATCGCGCGCATCAGCGCCAGCGCCTGGTCGATCTCGGCGGTGTTCAGCCCCGCATTGACCTCGTCGAGCAGCAGCAGGCGCGGCCGCATCGCCAGGCTTTTGGCCAGTTCCAGCCGCTTGCGCGACGGCAGCGTCAGCGCGGTGGCCGGGCGCCGCGCCTCATGCGCGAGGCCGACGAACTCGAGATGGTCCATTGCGTCGCGCTCGGCCTGCGCCAGGCTCGCCGCGTGGCCCGCGAACAGCGCGCCGGCGCAGACGTTCTCGAGGACCGTCATCTGCGGAAACGGCTGCACGATCTGGAAGGTCCGCGCCAGGCCGCTGCGGGCCGCCTGCCACGGCCGCTGCGCGGTCACGTCCCGGCCGCGGAACACCACCGAGCCGCCGTCGGCGCGCACCACGCCGGTGATCAGATTGACCAGCGTGGTCTTGCCCGCGCCGTTCGGTCCGATCAGTCCGACGATCTCGCCTTCCTCCAGCGCGAAGCTGACCTCGCGGGTCGCATGCAACCCGCCGAAATGCTTGTCCAGTGCCTGGACCTCCAGCAGCCTGCCCATCAGCGCACCTCCGTCGCGGTGGCGCGGCCGGCGCGCGCCCAGGCGGCCGATCGGATGTGTGCCAGCCCGCGCCGATAGTCGATCTTCAGCAGGCCGCCCGGCAGGAAGAAGATCAGCAGCACGATCACCACGCCGAGGATCGCCTGGTGGTAGTCGAGAAAGCGCGCCCAGATGGTTTCCTCCATCAGCACGAAGGCGGTGGCGCCGACCAGCGGCCCGTACACTGTGCCAAGTCCTCCCAGCATCGCCATCACGGGCACCTTCAGCGTCAGCAGGATGCCGAACGCGTCGGTCGGCGCGATATACGAGACCCACGACGCGTAGATGGCGCCGACGGTGCCGCAATAGACGGCCGACAGCGTGTAGGCCGCGGTCTTGTAGCGGTTGGTGTCGATGCCAACCATATCGGCGGCCTCCTCGTTCTGGCTGATGCAGCGCAGGCCGAAGCCGAGCCGCGAGCGCTCGACCGCCAGCGTGGTGGCCCACGCGCACAGCATCACCGCCAGCATCGCGTACAGGAAGACACGGCCGGCGAAGTCCGGGCCGCCGTCGAGGATGCGGATATTGAGCCCGTCCCCGCCGCCGGTCACATCGACCCACAGCGAGGCGACCATGCGCAGCACCTCGACCAGCGTGATCGACCCGATCGCGAAGTAATGGCCCTTCATCCGCAGGATTGCGCCGCCAAGCAGCGCGGCGAACAGGCTGACGAACACGGTCGCGCCCAGCCAGGCGAGCACCATCGGCACGCCCGCGTTCTGCAGCAGGCCGCCGACATAGCTGCCCAGGCCGACAAAGGCCGCGGTGGAGAACGACGGATAGCCGGCATAGCCGCCGATGAAGTTCCACGACAGCGCCAGCGCGCCGTACATGCAGACGAACGTGGCGAGCCGCACGAAGTAGTTGTCGGCCAGGAACGGCATCGCGGCCAGCAACAGCACGCCGCCGGCGAACAGCAGATGCGCGCCGCGCGCGGGGAAGCGGAAACGGTTGGCGTTCATTGGTACCCTCGCTTGCCGATCAGCCCGGTGGGCCGCGTCATCAACAGCACCAGCATCAGCAGCGAGCCGACCAGGATCGCGCTCTGCGCCCCCAGGAAGTTGCCCGCCACACTCTCGATCAGCCCCAGTGCGAGGCCGCCGACCAGCGCGCCCGGCACCGTGCCGAGCCCGCCGATCACGCAGATCACGAAGGCCTTGCCGAGCAGCAGCCCGGTGATATTGGTGGTGATCGGGAACACCACCGACATCAGCACGCCGCAGGCGCCGGCCATCAGCGCGCCGATGCCGAACGTGATCGCGTAGACGCGGCCCACGCGAATGCCCATCAGCGTGGCGGCATCACGGTCCATCCGCACCGCGACGATCGCGCGGCCGATGCGCGAGCTGCGCAGCACCAGATAGAGCACGCCGGTCATCGCCAGCGCCAGCAGCATCGCCAGCAGCCGGTCGTTCGGCACGATCACGCCGTTCAGGTCCAGCCGCCCCAGGTCCAGCGAAATCCGGCGCGGCGTCGCGTCGAACCACACGTTCATCAGGTTGTAGAGGATCATGTCCAGGCCGAAGGTCAGCGTCAGCGTGGTCAGCACCGGCTGCGACACGACCCGGTTGACCAGCCCGTACTGCAGCAGGAAGCCGAGCAGGAACAACCCCACCGATACCGCCAGCAGCATCACGAAGGGACTGACCTGCCAGTGCAGCCACGCGAAGTAGGCCAGATAGCCCCCCAGCACGATGAACGACCCGTGCAGCATGTTGATCACGTTCAGCACGCCCCAGACCAGCGAAAAGCCGACGGCGATGCAGGCGTACAGCGCGCCCAGCATCAGGCCGTTGACGACGATTTGTGCGTAGAGACTCATGGCGGTGGCTTCCGGCGGTCCGTGTCAGCGCACGGCGACGAGGTCGGCCTGCTTGACGGCTTGCGGATACAGCACGGCCACCTTGCCCGACTGGACCTGGATGATCGGCAGGTCGCGCCCGGCATTCATGCCATTGGGGCCGAACTTGACCGGGCCGTAGAACGTCATCGCATCGAGCGAGGCCAGCGCGTCGCGCACCTTGGCGCCCTGCGTGCTGCCCGCCTTCTCGATGGCCTTCTGCAGCGCGATCAGCGCCGCCGCCGCGGAGGCGTGCACATAGTCGGGGTCGTGCTTCTCGCGGGCGACGAACTCGTCGTAGAACGCCTTGGTCGAACCGAACACATCGTCCGCCTTGTATTGCGACGACGGATGCCACCAGGTCGCGCTGCTGACGTTGTTGGCGAGCGGGCCCAGCGCATCGATGAACTCGCGGTAGGCCGGACCGGTGATCATCGTGATGATCGGCGCGGTCGTGCCCAGATCGGCCATCTGCTTGCGCACCAGGATCAGGTCCTTGGTGTAGCCGGTGATATAGATCCACTCGGCGCCCGATGCCTTGATGCGCGACAGCGACGCGGAATGGTCGAGCGCTCCCACCGGGAAATATTCGTTGTGGACGACCTTGAGCCCGGCCTTCTCCGCATGTGCCTTCATGGTCGCGGCCATCGAGCGCGGAAACACGTCCTCGCGGCCCAGGATGGCGATCTTCTTGACCGTGGGCATCTGTGCGGTGAAGGTGCGGATCATCGAATCGACCAGGCCGCCGTTCGGTGCCAGCGTGCCGAACAGGTATTTGTAGCCCTGATCGAACACCGACTCCGACGACGCGGCCGACGCCATGACGGGAATGCCATAGCGCTCGGCCACGCCCGCGACAACCTTGGTATGTCCGGAGCCGAAGGGCGCGGTCAGGAATTCGACCTTGTCCTGCGTGATCAGCTTCTCGGCCATCTGCTGCGCGCGCTTCTCGTCCGACTGGTAATCGTAGGTGATCAGCTCCACCTTGCGCCGGGTGCCGCCGACATTGATGCCGCCGGCCGCGTTGACCCGCTTGAGCCACATGTCATAGGCGACCTGCTGCTTCTTGCCTTCGTCGGCCAGGCCTCCGGTCAACGCTAGCGGCGCGCCGATACGGATGGTGGACTGGGCCTGGGCCAGCGCGGTGGCGCCCATCAGGAGCGCGGACAGCAGCGCGGTACGGATCAGCTTGGGAGTCATGGAATACCTCGTCACGGGACAGGTCTTGCGGAGCGAATCAGGGAAAGGGACGGCAAACTCAGCGGCGGCCGAACGACAGCCACTGCCGCAGGCGGGCCCACAGCGCGGGCCAGAACAGGGCATTGAGGTCGAGCGGCGCGTTGGCAGGCGCGTTGGCTGGCGCACTGGCTGGCGCACTGGCTGGCCCACTGGCTGGGGCCTGCCTCGACGGCGCAGGCGCCGTCTCGACAAAGGCAGGCGGCTCGGCCGCGGCGAAGGCGGCTACCGTGGGAGCCGCCGCAACGGTAACGGCCGGTCCGGCCTCGGCTTCGAGCTTGCGGCGCAGGTTGGCGGCAAAGGCCTCGGTCAGCCGGGCGGCCAGCTCGCGCACGATGCCGCCTCTCGAGAACTGCGCCAGGCTGCCGGCGATCGCATAGTCCACCGCGATGTCGACGCGCGTGGCGGGCCCGCCGGTCGCGTCCGCGAGGTCATGCAGCGAGAACGCGGCCTCGCCCTTGACGCGCGAGCCGCTCTTGCGGTCCGCGCCGGTGCCTGTCACCGCGCCACGGTAATCGGCATCGTCCAGGCGCATCTCGCCGTCGCCGGCGAAGACCGCGACGATGGGCCCGAGCTTGACGGTCATCGTCAGGGGCAACCGGCCGTCTCGTGGCGGCGCCGACAGCGACGCCCCGGGCAGGCAGGCGATCACGCCCTCGGTATCGCGGAAGCAGCGCCATACCGCGTCGCGCGCGAACGGCAGCAAGATCGTTTGTTGGAGTTCCATGCGGGGCTCAGCCTCCTGTGGGTCGCCTCGGTAGCGTGTCGTGTCGGTTCGCGCGGGTTCTGGTCAGGTCCGATTGACCGCGCCGGCGGTCTTGCGGGCATCGAGCACGCTGCGTATCGCCCGCACCAGGCCGACATAGCCGGTGCAGCGGCACAGGTTGCCGGCAAGCTCGTGACGGACGCGCGCATCGTCGGCATCCGGCAGCCGCAGCACGATGTCACGCGCAGTGGCCAGCATGCCCGGCGTGCAATATCCGCATTGCAGCGCGTGTTCGGCGCTGAAGGCTTCGCGCAGTTGCGCCATCACGGGGTCGGCATCGAAGTCCTCGATGGTGCGTACCTCGGCGCCGGTGCAGCTGACCGCCAGCACGGTGCACGAACGCGTCGGCACGCCGTCGACCTGCAACGTGCAGGCGCCGCAGACGCCCTGCTCGCAGCCGAGATTGGTGCCTGTCAGGTTCAGGTGTTCGCGCAGGAAGTCGGCCAGGTGCGTGCGGGGCTCGATGGCGGCGCTGACACGCTCGCCGTTGACACACAGTTCGACAGGCATGGGGAGTGTCATGCGCCTTCTCCGGTAAAGACAGCCAGCGCCGCGGCGGCGCGCCGCAACGCCACCGCGTGCAGTTGGTATTCAAGCGTGCCGGGCTCGAGCCCGGCCTCGCACAGGTGGCGGTGCGCCAGCGCTTCGTCCCAGCGCTCGATCAGCGCGCCGGCGTCGGCGATCACGAACGGCGCGCCGTCGATGGCGCCGATCACCGCGCGACGCCTACCCTGTGCGCCGTCGTCGACGAAGGCGCAGATCGCCTCGGCGAATTCGCCCGGCTTGCGGTTGACCTTGTAGTAGCTCCAGCGCGCGCCGGGGCTCAAGCGCGCGATGCGGACCCCGAGCAGCACTTCGTCATCCGCCAGCGCCGTGGTGAATGCGCCGACCATCCAGTCGCGCTGCGCGATCTCGCGCTGGCCGCGCGGGCCCATCACGATGCAGGTGGCGTCGAGCAGCGCCATCACGTTGATCCAGTCGGCCGCCGGGTCGGCATGGGCCAGGCTGCCGCCCAGTGTGCCGCGGTTGCGCACGGCCCGATAAGCGATGCCGCGCGCGACGAAGGACATCAGGCCGCGGCTCGGATCGGGAATGCGCCCGTCCTCGATCTGCGCATGGGTGATGCCGGCGCCCAGTTGCACCGACGTGCCCGCGTCGAGGCATTCGCGCAGTGCCGCGATGCCGCCCAGATCGATCAGCTCGGCCGGCTGTGCCAGCCGCAGGTTCAGCATCGGGCCAAGCGACTGGCCACCGGCGACGGCCTTGGCAACGCCATTGCTGCCGGCGAGCGCGGCGAGCGCCGCTTCGACGGTGTCGGGCCGCCGATAGTCGAACGGCGCCGGCTTCATGCCGCCACCTGCGCAGGCGACGACGGCATCGGGCTGAAGTGGCCGGGGTGGCGGACATCCCTGGCACGCGCATTGGCGAGCGCGGCGAGGATCGCCCGCGGGCTTGCCGGCAGCTCGCGCAGTTCGGCGCCCAGCGGCCGCAACGCGTCATTGATGGCGTTGACGATCGCCGCGGGCGAGCCGATCGCACCGCTCTCGCCGATGCCCTTCTGGCCGAACTCGGTGTAGGGCGCTGGCGTTTCCATATGGTGGATGCGGATCGCAGGCACTTCGGTAGCGCCGGGCAGCAGGTAGTCGGCCAGCGTCGATGCCAGCGGCTGGCCGTCTTCGCTGTAGCGCATCTCCTCGTACAGCGCGGTGCCGATGCCCTGCGCCGCCCCGCCGTAGACCTGGCCGTCGACCACCATCGGATTGATCAGCACGCCGCCGTCCTCGACGATCGCGTAGTCGATCAGTTCGACCTTGCCGAGTTCGGTATCGACGGCGACCGCCACCGCATGGCACGCATAGCTGAAGGTGCCGGTATCGCGCGTTGCCTGGTAGGTGGTCATGACCTCCAGCCCCGAAGGATCGACATCGGCGGGCAACTTCTGCGGCTGCCGGTACCAGACGTGGGCGAGCTCGGCCAGCGGCACGCGGCCACCGCCGCCCACCACCGCCCCGTCCTCCCAGCGCGCCGCCGGCACAGGCAGGCCCAGCAGATGGGCGCCGATGTGCAGCAGCCGTGTTCGCAACTGCTTGCAGGCCTGGCCCACGGCTCCGCCCGCCATCACGATCGAGCGCGAGCCCCAGGTGCCGGTGGAGTACGGCGTGATCGCGGTATCGCCAAGCAGCACGCGCACCTGATCGGTGTCGACGCCGAGCACCTCGTGCGCGATCTGGGCCAGCGTCGTTTCCATACCTTGCCCGTGCGAATGCACGCCGGCGCGGATCTCCAGCACGCCGTCCGGCGTCAGCCGCACCACGGCCGGCTCGCGGCCAGGCACCATCGGAATGCCCCAGCCGTGATAGACCGAGGTGCCATGGGCGCCCTGCTCGCAGAACACCGCAAACCCGACGCCAATGCGGCGCCCGTCGGGCTCGCCGCGCTGCTGGCGCGCCCGCAGGCCCGGCAGATCGATGGCCGCCACGGCGCGTCGCACGCATTCGGGATAGTCGCCGCTGTCGAAGTGCTTGCCGGTGATGTTGTCGAACGGCATGCGCTCGGGCGGCACCAGATTGCGCAGCCGCACCTGATGGGGTTCCAGCCCCGCCTCGACCGCGACCGCGTCCATCACGCTCTCGATCGCGAAGCAGACGCCGGTGCGCGCCACGCCGCGGTATGGCAGGATCGGCGGCTTGTTGGTCGCCACCGACCAGGTGCGGCAGCGATAGCGCTCCATCATGTAGGGCCCCGGCAGGATGCTGCCGACCTGTGCGGCCTCCAGGCAGGCCGAGAACGGGTACGACGAATAGCAGCCCGAATCCACCGTGGCCTCGCAGTCGACCGCCAGCAGGCGGCCATCGCGCTCGGCCCAGGCCTCGATGCGATAGGCGTGCTCGCGGCAGTTCGCGTTGGCCGTCAGCTGCTCGCGCCGATCCTCGATCCAGCGCACCGGCTGCTCCAGCCGCATCGCCAGCCACGCGACGCAGACTTCTTCGGGCAGCAGGATTCCCTTGTAGCCGAAGCCGCCGCCGACGTCCGGCGAGATCACGCGAACCTGCCCTTCGTCCAGGCCCAGACAGCCTGCCAACCCCGTGCGGTTGATATGCGGCATTTGCGCCGCGGTGACCACCACCAGCTGGGCCAGGCGCCGGTCCCACCAGGCGACCACGCCACGGCCCTCCATCGGCGCCATGCTCTGGCGCGCGGTACGCAGCGTGCGGATGACGTGAATCGGCGCGCTCGCGCGGATCGCGGCCAACGCGGCCTCGTTGTCGCCGTCCGTGCCGACCGCCGTCGAAAGAAACACGTTGTCGCCCCAGTGCTCGTGCACGAGCGGCGCGCCGGCCTCGCGTGCGGCCAGCATGTCGACCACCGCCGGCAGCTCCTCGAAGTCGACGAAGACCTGCGCCGCAATGTCTTCGGCCAGCGCGCGGGTCGGGGCCACGCACATCGCGATCATCTCGCCGACCTGGCGCACCTTGCCGTCGGCGAGCACCGGCTGCGCCGACGACTTGAAGCCGGCGAGCCCCGAGTCGGCGACGATGGGCCGCACTCCGTCGAGGTCGGCCAGCGTGAATACCGCATCGGCCAGCCCTTCGGGCTTCTCGATGCCGCGGATGCGCGCATGCGCCAGCGGACTGCGCGCGAACGCGACATCGCGCATGCCGACCATGCGCAGGTTGGCGACATAGTCGCCGCGGCCGCGCAGGAAACGGTCGTCCTCCTTGCGGCGCAGCCGCGCGCCGATGCCGCCGGTCTTGCCGCCGTTGTTGCCGCCGTTGTTACCGCCGTTCCTGCTGCGGTCGCCGTGCGCTGCCGGGGTCGTCATCGCGATCTCCCTAGGCGACCTGCGCAACCGGCAGGATGGACGCGGCCGCATCGAAGCGCTGCCCGGCGCGCAGGCAGAACACCGGTTCCAGCATCCGCTCGACCACCACCTGGGTCCCCTCGTTGTCGGCGAGGACCCAGCGGCCACGCAGGTCTTCCAGCACCGAGACGTTGGCCTCGGCACCGACCCGCAGCGTGCCGGCGCCGTCCTTCAGGCCGGCCATGCGTGCCGCATTGACGGTGGCCATGCGCACCACATGGTCCAGTGGCAAACCGAGCGCCAGCATGCTGGTCATCGCCGACACCAGGCTGAAGCGGACGCGGCCGAGGAACATATGGTCCTGGTCCGGATGTTCCGCCGGCGTACCCGCTGGCGCCGGCACGTGCGTGTTGTAGCCGTGCATGTCGGCGCCCAGCGTATCGGGCACGATGCCGGCGTCCAGCACGGTGCGCGCCATCCGGTAGCTGAAGTGCGAGCCGTGACCGACGTCGATCTTCAGGCCGCGCGCCGCCGCCTCGCGCGCCAGCGGGTGCACGGTGCCGTCGCGGTTGACGAAGCCGCCGGGATGGCGGCTGAACGGGTGCGCCAGCACATCGCCAGGCTTGAGCATGTCGACCACCTGCTCGAGGATCGTGTCGGGGTCGACATCGTGCTCGGCGTGGCCAGGCATCGGCCACAACTGGCCGAAGTGGACGTAGACCGGCAGCGCTGTCTGACGGCCAATCTCGGCGGACGCACGCATCACCTCGACGCCCCACCGCGCAAACCCGCCGAGCTCGGCATGGGCCTTGATGCCGCGCACCAGGTCGGCGTTGGCCAGCGCGGCCTTCACCGTGGCATCGACATCGACGCATTCGGGCCGATACAGCTCCGCGTAGTAATGGCCTTCGAGCCCGCCGACCAGATAGGCCGACAGGAAGGCGTAGACGCGGCTGCTTGCCGGCTCGGCAACGTAGTGCCGAAAGCCGGGCAGCGTCATGCAGCTCGCGCCGCCCTGGTCGATCAGCGTGGTGACCCCGGAATGCACGCCGCACATGTCCGCGTTCAGGCCGAAGCGTCCGGTCACGTACTGGTACACGTGCGCGTGCGTGTCGATCAGGCCGGGCAGCACCAGCTTGCCGCGGCAGTCGACGACTTCGGCCGCATCGGCGTCGGCAGGCAAGGCCGCCGAGCCGTCGCCGACGGCGGCGATGCGGCCGTTGCGGATCCATACATCGCACACCGCGTCGATGCCGGCGTCCGGATCGATGACGCGGCCTTGCCGAAGAACGATGTCGCGCTTGCTTGCAGTCATGCTGGCCTCGTGGGGTGAAAACGCTGCCTGCAAAACGCAAGAACTTTGCCAGTGCATGCCGCAGGCCCGGCCTCCGTTGCCGGAAACCCTTGCCGGCCAACGCTTTGCGGTCTTGCGTCGACGCAACGAAATACGGGGTATGCCACTTATCCGGGTCGATTCCGGATGCGCGAGGCTGGTGCCGGCGCACCGGGAATCGGCGTATACGAGCCCAGCGGGCAGCAAACCTGCCCCGTTGCTGTGCAATACGGGGCATACCACCTATTCGGCGATAATGGCGGCAACCGAAGCCACGCTGGAACGGCTGCCCCCTGACCTGGCGCCAACCGCCGGCGGCGAAATGCCGTCCGTTTCCGAACACCGCACCGCATGACGACGACCAAACGACCCATCGCCATCCAGACCGAGATCGACGCCGCCCGGCACCGCTCCACGCTGCTGGGGCGCCCCGGCTTCCTGATCCGGCGCCTGCATCAGGTCCACTGCTCGCTGTTCCTCGAGGAGACCGAGGCGTTCGGCATCACGCCCGTCCAGTACAGCCTGTTGACGGCACTGGAGCAGCACGGCGAACTCGACCAGAACACCGTGGCCCTCGAGGTAGGCCTGGAGCGCACCACGGTGGCCGAAGTCATTCCTCGGCTGGAGGCGCGCGGACTGCTGCAGCGCCGGCAAAGCGAAACCGACCGGCGCGTCAAGCTCGTCAAGCTGACCCGCAAGGGCAAGACACTGGTCAGGAAGATGGAGGCGGCGGTTCAGCGCGCGCACGATCGCACCGTCGACCATCTGCCGCCGGCCGACCGTGAACGGTTCCTGCTGTATCTGATCCGCCTGGTCGAGGCGACCAACGAGCACGGCAGCGTGCCGTATCGGCTGCCGCCAGTGGAGTGACGGCCTGCGGGGAAATGTGACGAGTGATACATTAGCGCCAGCCCGATTTCCGGCTTGTTGTTCCCGTCATTGCGCCAAACAACGTTCTTCCGCATGGAGCGCCGCATGAACCCGTCCCGTTTTGCCCTTCCGCGTCGTGTTCTTCCTCTCGCGCTGGCCGCCGCACTGTCGTGCGCGGCGCTTGCCGGCACGCCGGCCCACGCGCAGGGCGTGCCGGCGCAGCAGCAGAATCAGGTGCCCGGCTATTACCGGATGATGCTCGGCGAGTTCGAGATCACCGCACTGTACGACGGCTATATCGATGTCGACCCCAAGCTGCTGCGCAACACCAGCGCGCGCGAGGTGCAATCCCTGCTGGCGCGCATGTTCGTGGAGTCGACGCCGGGCGTGCAGACCGCGGTCAATGGGTTTCTGATCCACACCGGCAAGAATCTGGTGCTGATCGACACCGGCGCCGGCGCCTGCTTCGGCCCCGCGCTGGGCAAGATCGTCGACAACGTTCGCGCCGCCGGCTACGACCCGATGCAGATCGACACCGTGCTGCTAACCCATCTGCATGGCGACCACGCCTGCGGCCTGGCGGTCGACGGCAAGCCGGCGTTCCCGACCGCGACGGTCCATGCCTCGCAGATGGACGCCGACTACTGGCTGTCGCAGGACGTCGCCGACAAGGCCCCGGCCGAGGCCCAGCCCTACTTCAAGATGGCGCGGGATGCGGTCGCCCCGTATCAGGCGGGCGGGCGCTTCCGCACCTTCAAGGCCGGCGACGAGGTCGTGCCGGGCATCGCCGCGGTGGCCGCCTACGGCCATACCCCGGGCCATACCGGCTATCTGTTGCGCTCCGAGAAGAACGGCAAGGCGCAGAGCCTGCTGGTGTGGGGCGACATCGTGCACAGCCATGCGGTGCAGTTCCGCCGGCCGGACGTGGCGATCGAATTCGACGTGGACAGCCGCGCCGCGGTGCGCACGCGCAAGCGGCTGTTCAACGATGCCGCGCGCAACAAGCTGTGGGTCGCCGGCATGCATCTGCCCTTCCCCGGCATCGGGCACGTGCGGGCCGACGGCAACGGCTATACGTGGGTGCCGGTGGAGTTCGGGCCGATCCGCACGGACCGGTGATCACGCGCCGATCCGCCGCTAACGCGTCGCTGACCCGGCGCTGCCCGCTGCCGACCGGCCGCTGCACCGTGCTGACTCAGTGCTAACTCGGTGCCAACTCGGTGCTGACTCGTCGCTGATCCGGTGCTAACAGGCTGCTCGCCGGGACTAAAGCGGTGCTTGAGCGGGTGCTAGTCGCGCAACTGGCCGCGCAACTGGCCGCGCCGCTGGTCGCGCCGCATCACGGCATCGCACCTGGCCTGCAGCCGCGCCGCCATGTCGCGCGCCGGCGCCGACGGTTCCGGCCGGGCATGCAGGCTCAGCTCGACCGGCGGCACCGCGCCGATCAGCGCGGGCTCGTCGAGCACGCGATGCGCGCGCGTGACCACGCGGCGCGGCAGCAGGCTGATGCCCAGGCCGTCGGCCACCGCCGAGCTCAGGCTGGCAAGACTGGCGCTGACGAAGCCGATGCGCCAGCGCCGGCCGCTCGCCTCCAGCGCATGCGTCATCTCGCCGCGATACAGGGCGCCGCCGGGAAAGACGGCCAGCGGCACCGGCTCGCGCCCGAAGGCGGGACGCCGGCGGCTGTCGATCCAGCACAGCGGCTCGGGCCAGCTTGCCAACCCGGCGGCGCTGCCCTCGCGCTGCTTGATCAGCGCCAGATCGAAATCCCCCTCCTGGAAGCCTTGCCATAGCTCGTGGCTCAGGCCGCTGGTGACCTCGAGCCGCACGCCGGGCCAGGCGTCGGCGAAATCGGCCAGCACCGGCGTCAGCGTCTGCGCCGCGAAGTCTTCCGGCACGCCGAGCCGGATCTCGCCCTGCACCGCGCTGTCGCGGATCTGCGCGACGGCCTCGCCCGACAGTTGCAGGATCCGCCGTGCATAGCCCAGCAGCCGTTCGCCCTCCGGGGTCGGCGTGACATAGCGCCCGCCGCGGTCGAGCAGCGCGCAGCCGCACTGTTCCTCGAGCCGGCGCAATTGCTGGCTGACGGTGGACTGGGTCAGATGGACGCGCTCGGCGGCGCGGGTGAAGCTGCCGCTGTCGGCCACGGCGACGAAGCTGCGCAGCAGTTGGGGATCGAGGATGTCGTTCAAGGGGTGTCGTTCGAGGCGGCCATTTGGGCAGGGATTCGCGCAGGTGTTCGGGCGGTTTTTCGGGGGGCCTTTGGGGGGCCTTTGAGCGGTCTTTTGCGCGCGTCTTTGCCCAGCTCGATTGCGCGGGTCTTGGCGCCGGGGCGCCGGCCCTTGCGCGGGCCTTTGCGCATCTATTTGATTCCTCACTGCCGAGCATTCCATCATTTAATTTCCCAATTGCCAAGCGCGCGCGTACAGTCTGGTCCTCTACCCGCAGGCTCTTTTTCCGGGAGGCATCCCCATGTCCAACCACGAATCCCTGTTGCGCGAAGCCGTGCATCTGGCGCAGGCCAATCGCGCACGCGGCGGCCGGCCCTTCGGCGCCGTGCTGGCGCGCGACGGCCAGCTGATCGCGACCGGCGTCAACGGCATCGTCCACAGCCACGATCCGACCAGCCATGCCGAGATGGAGGCGATCCGCGCCGCCAGCCGGCGCCTGCAGAGCCCGGACCTGCGCGGCTGCGCGGTCTATGCCAGCGGCCATCCCTGCCCGATGTGCCTGGCCGCGCTGGTGATCAGCGGCGTGCAGGAGGTCTACTACGCGTTCGACAACAACGACGCCGCGCCCTATGGCCTGTCCAGCGAGGCCACCTACCAGGCGCTGCGGCTGACGCTCGATCCGCCGCCGCTGCCGCTGATCCGCCTCGATGTGGGTGTCACCGCCGATGCGGTCTATGGCCGTTGAGTTCCATGGCAGTTGAAGTCTCCACCGGCCGGCGCGGCCTCGGCGCGCCGGGCTGGGCGCTGGCGGCGATCGTGCTGGCCGGCCTGAACCTGCGTCCCTTCCTGACTGGCATCGGCCCGCTGGCGCCGGTCATCCGCAACAGCACCGGGCTGGATTACCGCGGCATGGCGTGGCTGACGCTGCTGCCGATGGTGCTGATCGGCGTCGGCGCCTGCCTCGCGCCGGCGATGCGCCGATGGCTCGGCGAGCGGCGCGCGGTGCTGCTCGCACTGGCGCTGGTCGGCATTGGTTCGCTGTTGCGGCTCGCCTGGCCCGGCGGCACGGCGCTGATCGCCACCGCCGCGCTGTGCGGCCTCGGGACGGCGGCCGCGCAGGCGGCGCTGCCCGCGATCGTCAAACGCCGGTTTCCGACGCGGATGGCGATGGTGATGGGCCTCTATTCGGCCGCGCTGATGGCGGGCGGCGCGCTTGGCGCGCAGCTGACGCCGTGGATCGCCGGCCTGAGCGGCAGCTGGCATGCGGGGCTTGCGGTGTGGGCGCTGCCGGCATGGGCCGGATGGCTGCTGGCGTGGCGGACGCTGCCGCGCGATGCGGCGGTCGAGCCAGCGATTCCTGCCGGCGACATCGCCGATGCCAGAGCCAACGCCAACGACGTCGTTGATGCCAGAGCCGAAGCCCACGCTGCCGACGTCGCCGATGCCAGGGCCAAAGCGAACGCCACCGACACCGTTGATGCCAGCGCCAAAGCCAACGCCGCTCACGTCGCCGATGCCAGGGCCAAAGCGAACGCCGCCCACACCGTTGATGCCAGTGCCAAAGCCAGCCGCCCCACCGCGATTCCGGTGCTGCGCCTGCTCAAGCGCCCACGCACCTGGCTGCTGATGGCCTCGTTCGGCGTGATGAACGGCGGCTATGCCTCCTTGATCGCGTGGCTCGCCGCCTATTACCAGGAGCGCGGCTGGAGCGGTCCGGCCTCGGGCGGCCTGATCGCGGTGATGTCGGTGGCGCAGGCC
>NZ_JCBAJO010000108.1:0-15874 GCF_059772245.1 Cupriavidus sp. R6-3 | reverse complement strand
GGCGCCTGGCGGCGCTCCGACAGCCACAACAGCGCGAATGCCGCCGTGCCGAGCACGGCCAGGCCGAGGCCGAACCACGCCGGATGCAGCAGATTCATCGCCTCGATGCAGGCGGTGCGCGAGCTGGAACCGCCGCACTGGTGACCGAGCCCGATCCCGGCCGCGGCGATCACGCCGGCGCCGGCGAGCGTCGCCAGCATCGCGGCACCGCGCCAATACGCCAGCGCGCGGTGCAGCCATTGCGCCAGCACCGTCGTGGCGATACCGCCGACCAGTGCGGCCAGCGCCTGCGACCACTCCGCCGATCCCCGCACCGAACCGGACAGCAGCACGACCCAGGCCGGCAGGCCGACCGACGCCTGCGACATCAGTCCCGCGGTCAGGGCCATCATGCGGCCGGGCCATCCCGCTCCATCGCGGCCGCGGCCGGTAGCGCGAAGGCCGAGGCCGACGGCGATGCCGAGCAGGATGGCGAGCAGCAGAACGCTAAAACTCATATCGAAGGGGGCGCTGCGGAATGCGTGTGGGTGGTGCCGTCAGGCTCCGGCCGGGAGGCCGGTGACGGAAACCCCGTGGTATTGCGGAACCGCGTGAAGCGCGGCAAATCTTGGTGCGGGACCCGGGCGCACGGCCGGCGCGCCGGCTGCGATCGGCGGTCGGCTCGACACCGCCCGGGACGTTAGCACAGCCGCCGCGCGTAGTGCACGCAGCGTCACCTTATTGCAACGAGAGCCGCCTCGCGGAGTCGCCCGAAGCCCGGCTTCGCCGGCGCTGGCGGCAGGCCGCGCGGAGGCAATCGACGACGAAGACAAGACAAAGCGGCACAAGGACATGGGACGACTCGGATCGATCAGTAGCGGCGGACAGCCCGCCAACACGCCGGGCGACAGCCCATGCTGAGGGGATATCGACCGCTGGCGGGGATTACTTGAATCGGGGAATGGCCGTGGCGGCACCCGCAGGGATGCGGCACGCGACGCGCCAGGGCATGGAAACCCAACCACCACAACATCGCATCCGTTTTACCGCGCCATATTGCTCAAAACGAAAGCGGCAAGCGAAAGACCCGAAGCAAACGCCTCCACCAAGGCGGGCCAGCCACGCGGCAAACATGCGGAAATACGATCAAGACGGCTGGCGGTGACAGAGTGACCTCGAAAAAGTTCACCTTGAAAGGTTTCGTGATCGATTTTGTCAAAAATCGGTTTCAACCTGCGCCGGCATTTGCATCGCTAACGCAGGCCGTTATAATTCATGCCGTTCATCTCGCCCACCGTAATCAGAGGTCTCAAAATGGCAACCTATCAGGAAATCGTTCAGAAAATCAACGAATTGCAGAAGCAAGCCGAAGAGATCAAGGCACGAGAGCAAGCTGCGGTAATCGACGATATCCGCAAGAAAATCGAAGAATATGGCTTGACCGCAGAAGATCTGGGTTTTGGCAGCAAGGCGGTACCCAGCAAGAAAACCGCGCGCAAGGTGCCGGTCCGTTACCGCGACAGCGCCGGCAATACCTGGACCGGCCGCGGCAAGCGCCCGGGCTGGCTGACCCAGGCGCTGGCCTCCGGTAAATCGATCGACGACTTCCTGGTGCGATAAACGCAGCGCCTGCCGGGCGCCTCTCGGCGTCGCCGCGCCAGAGCGGAAGTCCTCACCGGGTTTCCCGGCAGCCGTGCGCAATAAAAAACCGGGCCCCTTCCCTTGGGGCCCGGTTTTTTTATGGTCACGACAATCCGCCAATCGCGGCGCGCCGGGCGAACGTCGGTGTCCGTGGCCACCGTCGCCGCCATCGACCATCGCGATCGTGAATCAGGACGCAAACCCCAACGGATTCATCGACTGCCAGCGCCACGAATCCGCGCACATCCGGTCCAGGTCATGGCGTGCCTGCCAGCCGAGCAGGCGCTGCGCCAATGCCGGATCCGCGTAGCACGAGGCAATATCGCCGGGGCGGCGCGCGACGATTTCATAGGGAATCGGTTTGCCGCTCGCGCGCCGATACGCCTCCACCACCTCCAGCACGCTATAACCGCGGCCGGTTCCCAGATTGACCGTCATCCCCTCGCCGCGCTCGTTCAAATAACGCAGCGCCGCCAGATGGCCGTCGGCCAGGTCGCAGACGTGAATGTAGTCGCGCACGCCGGTGCCATCCGCGGTCGGATAGTCGCCGCCGAACACCATCAGGCGCTCCCGGCGGCCGGCCGCCACCTGAGCCACATAGGGCATCAGATTGTTCGGCACGCCGCCCGGATCCTCGCCGATCAGGCCGCTTTCGTGTGCGCCGACCGGATTGAAATAGCGCAGATAGGCAATTCGCCAGTGCGGATCGGCGCGCTCGAGGTCGCGCAGGATCTGCTCGCCCATCAGCTTGGTCTGCCCGTAGGGATTGGTCGCCGACAGCGGAAATTCCTCGCGGATCGGCACCGTATGCGGATTGCCGTAGACAGTGGCCGAGGAACTGAATACCAGCGTCTTGACGTCGGCCGCCTGCATCGCCGCGCACAGCGTCAGCAGGCCATTCAGGTTGTTGTCGTAGTAGGCGAGCGGCTGCGCCACCGATTCGCCGACCGCCTTGAGCGCGGCGAAATGGATCGCGCCGCCGATCTTGCGCTCGGCGAACAGCCGGTCCAGCAGCGCGCGATCGCGCACGTCGCCCTCGACGAACTCCGGCGTCTTGCCGGAAATGGTGGCGATCCGTTCGACCACCGCGCGATTGCTGTTCGACAGGTTGTCCAGGCCGACCACGTCGTAGCCGGCCGCGAGCAGTGCAACCCAGGTATGCGAAGCGATATAGCCGGTGGCACCGGTCAGCAGCAGAGTGTCTGGCATCGTGAACTTGATCGATTGAGAAGGCGGACGGCGCCGGGCCGCCACGGTCAGGGGCGTTATGGTAACCCGGCCGGCGATTCGGCCCCGCCAGCGGCGGGGAGCTGGCCGCTGCGGGCCTGCCAGGCGGTGTAGGCGGCGTGCAGCCGCCAGCCGGACTCCAGATCGCGCATGCCCAGATACTGGGCGACTGCCGCCGGCTCGGCGCCGGCCTCGAAATGCAGCGCGCCATAGGTATTGCGCAGCGTCTGCGGCGAGGCGCGCTCGGTGCGCCCGGCCAGCACGCCGGCCTCGTCCAGCAGCTGCTCGACCCGGCGATATAACGAGGCCGCGTGCAACGGCCGCCCGGCCGGCAGTGCGGGGAACACCAGCGTGCCCAGCGTGCCGGCCAACGCGCGTACCGCGAGCCAGGCCAGCAGCGGCCGGCGGGCGAAGTCGAACACCGGGGCGCGATAGGTACGGCCGTTGTCGGTCCGGGTCAGGCGCAGTTCGCTGGCGTCGGCCGCGATGCTGTCGAGCCGCAGCGCGCGCACCTCACCGACCTTGAGGCCCGCGCCCAGCATCGCGGCGACCACGGCGATGTCGCGCGCGCGTTTCCAGACGGTCGGGCTCGGCGTGGCATCGCGGTCCGGCAGCGTGACCGGTTCCAGTACCCGCGCCACCAGGGCATCGCATTCGGCGGGCAGCAGGAAGGGCGTCGGATCGTTGTCGCCGTCGGCCAGATGGGCGCGCACCGCCTGGCTGCCGGGGTTATGCAGGCCCGCCTGCTGCAGCGACAGGTAATGAAAGACGCGCTCGATCAGCCGCGTATAGCGATAGCGATGGCGCTTGTGCAGCCCTTCCGCATCGAGAAAGGCGCCGATCTGCGCCGCCGACCACGACAGCGGCGCGACGCCATGCTCGCGCGACCAGCGCAGCAGCTTGCCCCACATCGCGCGATAGACCACCGCGGTGCCATGGCCGAAGCCATGGACGGCCAGCCAGCCGTCGAAGGCGCGTTCGGGATCGGCATGCCAGTCCGCCAGATTGCCTTCGAACAGATCGCGGCCCGTTCCGGCGGCCGGTCGAGGATCGTCGCTCACCTGCACTCCTGCTGATTCATTGGGCACATTGTAGACAAGGCTCCACCGCGCCCCCATCGCGCGGATGCGGGGCACCGTACGGTAATCGCCCGGCGGAAGCGTCACAGCGTGAGATCGGTACCGAAACCGCTATTGAAAGCGCGCGAAGGCCATGCTAACTTTCGGTTCACTATGCAACTGGTTGCATAAACACCCGCATATCCATCCGCCGTTTCAACCCACTCATTCGAACCGAGGCCGCCATGTCCCTTCCTCCGCTCCTGCAACGCCTGCGCCTGCCGGTGGTGTGCTCGCCGCTGTTCATCATCTCCAACCCCGATCTGGTGATCGCACAGTGCAAGGCCGGCGTGGTCGGCTCCTTCCCGGCGCTGAACGCGCGCCCGGCCTCGCTGCTGGAGGAATGGCTGGACCGCATCACCACGGAGCTGGCCGAGCACGACGCGAAGCATCCGGACCGCCCGTCGGCGCCGTTCGCCGTCAACCAGATCGTCCACAAGTCGAACGACCGGCTCGAGCACGACCTGGAACTGTGCGTGCGCTACAAGGTGCCGATCGTGATCACCTCGCTGGGCGCGCGCGTCGAGGTCAACCAGGCGGTGCACTCGTACGGCGGCATCGTGCTGCACGACATCATCAACAACACGTTTGCCCACAAGGCGATCGACAAGGGCGCCGACGGACTGATCGCCGTGGCAGCGGGCGCCGGCGGCCATGCCGGCACGCAGTCGCCGTTCGCCCTGCTGCATGAGATCCGGGAGTGGTTCGACGGCCCGCTGCTGCTGTCGGGTGCGATCGCCAGCGGCAACGGCATCCTGGCGGCCCAGGCCGCCGGCGCCGACCTGGCATATATCGGCTCGGCGTTTATCGCGACCGAGGAAGCCAACGCGCAGCCAGCCTACAAGCAGATGATCGTGGACAGCACCGCCGGCGATATCGTCTATTCGAACCTGTTCACCGGCGTGCATGGCAACTATCTGCGCCAAAGCATCGTCAACGCCGGCCTCGATCCGGAAGCCCTGCCCGCCTCCGATCCGACCGCCATGAACTTCGGCTCGAACCGCGTCAAGCCGTGGAAGGACATCTGGGGCGCCGGCCAGGGCGTCGGCGCGATCAAGCGCGTGGTACCCGCCGCCGACCTGGTGGACCGCTTCGCCGAGGAATACGCGCTGGCCCGCCGCCGGCTCGGGCTGGCGGAGGCCGGCGCTGCGGCGAGCGTGCGGGACCTGGTGTAACGAAGAAACGAAGCGCCGCCGGGGCGGGCTACCGTCCGCCCTCCGGCTCCAGCAGCGGCAGCACCGCCGTGCCCCACGCCACCCAATCCTCCTCGTAGCGGATCCCGCGCCGCAGCAGCGCATGCCGCAGCTGTTGCGCGCGATCCGGTCGCGGGTCGGCGAAGTCGCGCTGCTCGATCGCGCGGTAGGTCGCCAGACGCTCCTCGTGCAGCGCGATCATGCGCCGCATCTCGTCGCCCAGGCCGAGCGGGCCGGCCACCGCGTCGGCGCGCAGCTTGACCAGGATCTCGTCGCGCTGGTCCAGCCCGGCCGTCGGCGACAACACCCAGCGCACCAGTTCCTCCCGCCCTGCCGGCAGCACGCGATAGACCTTCTTGCGGCTGCGCGCATCCCCTTCGTCATCCTGCGCGGCGATCCAGCCGCGTTCGGCCATGCGGCCCAGCTCGCGATAGATCTGCTGGTGGGTGGCATGCCAGAAATAGCCGATCGACTTGTCAAAGCGCCGCGCCAGTTCGTAGCCTGACGAGGGCTTCTCCATCAACGAGGTCAGAAGGGCGTGCTGGATCGACATGCGGGCGACAGGGCGGGAGGCACGCCGGGGAGGCGCGCAAAGCACCAATGGTAGCGCAATGAGGCGGCGTGCAAGCCATCGGCTGGGCCTTGCACCCTATTGCTCGCAATATGACAAATCGAGCCGGTGGCTAGGCCAGAATTAAAAAAGGCGAAATAGCTATTCAGCGGGCGCTGCAATACATTGGAAACAAAGTCGCATTCGATCAGGAACAGCCGCCATGCCCGGACCGTACGATCTCGCCGAGGAGCGCAATATCCCATGGGAAGGCGACGGACCCTCCGCAGTGGAAGGCCGGTCCGCCGGCGCCCAGTCCAGCGCCATTTACTACCGCCTGCCGGACACCCCGGTGGGCCATCACATCAAGGAGTATCCCAGCGGGCTACGCCAGTTGGTCCGCTTTGTCGGCGTCGAGGAGCAGGTGGTCAAGGTCAGCCTGAACTGAGGCGCGGCCCCGTCCCCAGACCCTCCGCATACTCGACGCCCCGCGCCGAGGCAGCCGCTGCCGCGGCGCCCCACGATGTCTCCTCCTGCCCGGGTGGGCCGGAACTGAGCTCGCTGCCAGTCGCGAGCTCTTTTTTTTGCCGGCGCCGTGCACCGGTAGTCAGCGCCGCACTCGGCGCCGCATTCAGTGCCGCATTCCCGGAAGTGTGCCCTGCTGACATTGATCCAGAACGCCTTGCCGGCCATGAAAAAAGCCGGCCCGAAGGCCGGCTCTTCCGTCGTTGCGCCTCGCGCGCGTGGCGCGCGACGCCCGACTACCATCAGTCCACGGTCGCGCCCGAGGCCTTGACGACCTTCGCCCACTTGGCGGCTTCGGTCTTCATGAAGGCCGCCAGTTGCTCCGGCTTCTCGGGGTTGGGTTCGGCACCCTGACCCGCCATCTGCTTCTGCACGTCCGGCATGGCCAGGATCTTGACCACTTCGGCGTTCAGGCGATCGATGATGGGCTTGGGCGTGCCGCCGGTGGCATACAGTGCGAACCACGAGGTCGCTTCATAGCCCGGCACGCCGGCTTCGGCGACGGTCGGCACGTCCGGCAGCGCCGGCGAGCGCTTGGCCGAGGTCACGGCCAGCGGACGCAGCTTGCCGGCCTTCACGTGCTGGTACGACGACGGCAGGTTGTCGAACATCAGGCCGATCTGGTTGCCCAGCAGATCGTTGACCGCCGGGGCGCTGCCCTTGTACGGCACGTGCTGGATGTTCAGGCCGGTCATCGAATTGAACAGTTCACCCGACAGATGCATCGACGAGCCGTTGCCCGACGAGCCGTAGCTGATCTTGTTCGGATTGGCCTTCACGTAGGCGATCAGTTCCTTGATGCTCTTGGCGGGCACGTTGGGGTTGACCACCACCAGGTTCGGCACCATCGCGACACGGGTGATCGGCGCGAAGTCCTTGACCGGGTCGTACGGCAGCTTCGAGTACAGCGACTGGTTGATCGCGTGGGTGCCGATGGTGCCCATGAACAGCGTGTAGCCGTCGCCCTGCGCCTTGGCGGCGAGCGAGGCGCCGATATTGCCGCCCGCGCCCGGACGGTTTTCGATGACCACCGGCTGTCCGAGCGCCTTGCCCAGCTGCAGGCCGACGATGCGGGCCAGGATGTCGGTGGTACCGCCGGCCGAGAACGGCACGATCATCGTGATCGGCTTGGTCGGGTAGGTGTCCGCGAAGGCAGCGCCGGAGACGCCGGCGAACGTGGTGGCCAGCGCGACGCCGGCAGTCAGCAGGCGGCGACGCGCCTGCGACGGTTGCGACTTGAACTTCATCGTATGCTCCAGGGAGTTTCCTCGGTGGCCGTCCATGCGGGCCACGACTTGTAATAGGGGCCGCGCCTAGACCGGTGCGACGCCCAGCGTGGTACCGCCACAGACGTACAGCACCTGTCCGGTGACGAAACCGTTTTCGGGAGAGAGAAAGAACAGCGTGGCGCGCGCCACGTCTTCGGGCGTGCCCATGCGCTTGACCGCGATGCTGGCCAGGATGCGCTTCGTTTGTTCGCTGCCCTCGGGATTGCTGCGGCGGAACAGTTCGGTGGCGATCGGACCGGGCGCGACCGCGTTGACGGTGATGCCGTCGCCGCCGAGCTCCATCGCCAGCGTGCGCGTCATGCCGACCATGCCGGCCTTGGTGGCGGAGTACACCACGCGCTCGGGCTTGCCCAGCGCCGCGCGCGACGCCATGTTGACAATGCGGCCGAAGCCCGCGGCGCGCATCGCCGGCAGGCAGGCCTGCGTCAGCAGCAGGCTGGCCTGCAGATGCAGGCCGACCACGTAGTCGAGATCCTCGACGGTCGCGGTATCGGCGGTGCCGGGACGCGTCGCGCCGGCATTGTTGACCAGGCGCGTGATGGCGAATCGCGACGTCACCTCGGCGGCCGCCGCGCGCGTTGCCGCCGCGTCGGTCAGGTCCGCCTGGAAAAACGTCATGTTGGGATGCGACCAGCCCGGGGCGGCATAGTCGACATTGACGACGCGGGTCACGCCGTCGGCCAGCAGCATTTCGCTGATGGCGCGGCCGATGCCGGAACTGGCGCCGGTGACGAGCGTGGCTACGGGAAGAGACATCCGATTACTCCATGCCGGTACGGAACCGGTACTGCGAAGGTTCAGCAGAAATGCCGCGGAAGTTCAGCGGGAATGCAGCGGGGCATTCGGCGGTGAATGCTGGCGGTGCGTTCGCCGGTGAAGCCGGCCATGAAGCCGGCGACGAATTCACCGAACACCGCGGCGCTGGAACTGCCGCGCAAATTTGGGCGCAAAGAAAGCGTGCGGCGGACCGGCGAGCCAGTCGGCCCGGCCGCACCAACTGCGTTGGGAAATCTGTCGCAGCGCTGAGGGTCGGCGCCTGCCTTGGTCAACGGCAGGGGCGCCGCAAAACTTGAGCGGCGCGATCTCCCGCTCGGCGCTGCTGACGCGGCGCCGCTCAGACGCGCTCGATCACCATCGCGATGCCCTGGCCCACGCCGATGCACATCGTGCACAGCGCGAAGCGGCCGCCGGTGCGATGCAGCTGGTACATCGCGGTGGTGACCAGGCGCGCGCCGCTCATGCCGAGCGGGTGGCCCAGCGCGATCGCGCCGCCGTTCGGGTTGACGCGCGCATCGTCGTCGGCGACGCCGAGCTCGCGCAGCACCGCCAGGCCTTGCGCGGCGAACGCTTCGTTCAGCTCGATCACGTCGATCTGGTCCATCGTCATGCCCAGCTGCTTGAGCAGCTTCTGCGTGGCCGGCGCCGGGCCGATACCCATCACGCGCGGCGCCACGCCGGCGGTGGCCATGCCGACGATGCGCGCCTTCGGCGTCAGGCCGTGCTGGCGCGCGGCGGCTTCGCTGGCGAGCAGCAGCGCGCAGGCGCCGTCATTGACGCCCGAGGCGTTGCCGGCCGTCACGGTGCCGTCCGGGCGCACCACGCCCTTGAGTTTGGCCAGCGCTTCCATGCTGGTCGCGCGCGGGTGCTCGTCGCGCTCGACGACGATCGGATCGCCCTTCTTCTGCGGAATCGTGACCGCGGTGATTTCCTGCGCCAGCGTGCCGTCGGCCTGCGCGCGCGAGGCCTTTTCCTGGCTGCGCAGCGCCATCAGGTCCTGGTCCTCGCGGCTGATCTTGTAGTCGGTGGCGACGTTTTCGGCGGTCTCGGGCATCGAGTCCACGCCGTACGCCGCCCGCATCGCCGGGTTGATGAAGCGCCAGCCGATGGTGGTGTCGAAGATCTGCGCATCGCGCGAGAACGCGCTGGTGGCCTTGCCCATCACGAACGGGGCGCGGCTCATGCTCTCGACGCCGCCGGCAATCATCAGGCCCGCTTCGCCGGCGCGGATCGCACGCGCGGCCGTGCCGGTCGCGTCCATGCCCGAGCCGCACAGGCGGTTGATGGTGGCGCCCGGCACGCTCTGCGGCAGGCCTGCGAGCAGCAGCGACATGCGCGCGACGTTGCGGTTGTCTTCGCCGGCCTGGTTGGCGTTGCCGTAGATCACGTCGTCGATGGCGCTCCAGTCCAGGTTCGGATTGCGCGCCATCAGCGCCTTCAGCGGTACCGCGCCCAGGTCGTCCGCGCGCACCGCGGACAGGCTGCCGCCGTAGCGGCCGATGGGGGTGCGGATCGCGTCGCAGATAAAGGCTTCGGTCATGGTTGTCTCGTCCTTGGTTTCAGTGGTGGCGGCGGCGGTATCGGCAAGTGCGGGAAGTGCGATCCGTCGCCATCGGGGTCGGCGTCAGGCGGGCTGCGCCTGCTTCAGCGGCACGCCGGTCAGGCGCTGCAGTTCGTCGAACGACAGGCCTTCGACCAGGTCGCGGGCGACCAGGCCGTCGGGCGTCACGTCGATGGTGGCCAGATCGGTGTAGATGCGCGTCACGCAGCCGATGCCGGTCAGAGGATACGTGCATTCGGGCACGATCTTGCTCTCGCCCTGCTTGGTCAGGTGCTCCATCATGACGAACACCTGCTTGGCGCCGATCGCCAGGTCCATCGCGCCGCCCACGGCCGGGATCGCGCCCGGCGCGCCGGTGTGCCAGTTGGCCAGGTCGCCGGTCGCCGACACCTGGAAGGCGCCCAGCACGCAGTAGTCCAGATGGCCGCCGCGCATCATCGCGAACGAATCGGCGTGATGGAAATACGAGGCGCCGGGCTTGATGGTGACCGGCTGCTTGCCGGCGTTGATCAGGTCGCCGTCTTCCTCGCCGGGCGCGGGCGCAGGCCCCATGCCCAGCAGGCCGTTCTCGCTGTGCAGCAGGATCTCGCGGTCGGCCGGCAGGTGGTTGCCGACCAGGGTGGGCAGGCCGATGCCGAGGTTGACCACGGCACCGTCGGGAATGTCTCGGGCCACGCGGGCGGCCATCTGATCGCGGGTCAGGCGTTGCATATCGCTTCTCTCTTCGATGCGGGTTGGCGTGCGCGGGTCAGGCGGCGTTGGTGACGGCATTCGCGTCGACCTTGACGACGCGCTTGACGAACAGGCTCGGCGTCACGATGTGCTCCGGGTCCAGCTCGCCCAGTTCCACCACATGGCTGACCTGCACGATCGCGCATTTGGCGGCCATCGCCATGATCGGGCCGAAGTTGCGCGCGGTCTTGCGATAGGTCAGGTTGCCCCAGCGGTCGGCGGTATCAGCCTTGATCAGCGCGAAGTCGGCGTGGATCGGCGTCTCGAACACATAGCCCTTGCCGTCGATGATGCGGGTTTCCTTGCCCTCGGCCAGCGGCGTGCCGTAGGCGGTGCGGGTGAAGAAGCCGCCGATGCCGGCGCCCGCCGCGCGGATGCGCTCGGCGAGGTTGCCCTGCGGCACCAGCTCCAGCTCGATCTGGCCTGCGTGGTACAGCGAATCGAACACGTAGGAATCGACCTGGCGCGGGAACGAGCAAATGATCTTGCGCACGCGCCTGGCCTTGAGCAGCGCGGCCAGGCCCGTTTCGCCGTTGCCGGCGTTGTTGTTGACGATGGTCAGGTCGCGCGCGCCCTGGGCGATCAGCGCATCGATGAGTTGCGCCGGCATGCCGGCCAGGCCAAAGCCGCCGATCATGATGGTCGCGCCGTCATGGATGTCGGCCACCGCCGATTCCACCGAGTCGAAGAGCTTGTTGATCAATTGCGTTCCAGTCGAGAAGGCCTGGCCGGACCGGCCGGAGCCCGCCGCCCGATGGTGTCGGGGGGCCGCTGGAAGCGTCGTCTCCGGAGGTTCTGCCTGGCGTGGTTCCGGGCGCGCCGTGGCGGCGCCCATAAAGGCCCTAGCAGTCAAACGATGGTCCGTCTTGCGGACTCTTGTTCTTGGGTGCTGATGTTCGCTCTACGAACTTCGATTCGCAGAATGAACATCGAATGCAGAGGTTACACCGGTGCTGTTGCGGGGTCAAGGCAGGGTCAGCGTAGGGGGCCTCTGGGGTCCGGGCCTAGCCATGGCCGGGTCAAGGTGAGGCCAGCAGCGCCGGCGGCAGCGGGATGGGCGGGGGCGCGGCGCGCCTCTACGGCGGTCCGGCCGCAGCGATCACAACGAGAGGAACAACAAAAGGAACAACGAGAGACAGGAGCAACCAGGGGGGCTGCCGCCGCGGCATGCGCGGCGCCAACCGTGCAACACGCTCACTCGACGCGAAAGCCGATCTTCAGCGTGACCTGGTAATGCGCGACCTGGCCATTGAGGATATGGCCTCGCATCTCGGCCACCTCGAACCAGTCCATGTTCTTGATGGTCTCCGACGCCTTGGCGAGCGCGCTGCGGATCGCGGCATCGGTGCCGTCGGGCGAGGTGCCGACGATTTCGACGAGCTTGTAGGTGTGATTCGACATCGCTTGCCTCCAGGGTTGGGCGCCAGTTTGTTCTGGCACCGGGGGGGGTGGGATCACCGGGCGTCGACGCATGCAACGCGCATCCGAGACGACGCGAGTTTCATCATAGGCAGCCGTGCTGCGCCGTTCCAGCCGCCTTGCCTTTGCTGGCTCCGGCTGCTAACTTCCCCGCCTTCGCAACGTTTCCATTTCGATTCGTCATCCGATTGGCTACTGTTTGCCGCGAGCGGCGCGCTCCGCGGCAACGCATTCACGCTGTCTCATGTCCTTTGTGTTTCGCGCGCCCGCCATCGTCGCCGGCGCCCTGTTGTCCGTTCTGCTTTCCTCTTCGATCCTGGCGCCCGCCGCTTCCGCACGTAGCCTGCCGCGCAGCGGCGAAGCGCCGATGGCCCTTGCCGACGGCGCGCGCAGCTTCGCCGACGGCGCCAATTACGCGCTGTGCTTCACGCCCGATGGCGAGAGCTGCCAGGCCATGCTGGTCGACGCGATCCGCAACGCGCGGCGCAGCGTGCTGGTGCAGGCCTATTCGTTCACCAGCAAGCCGATCGCCGAAGCGCTGATGCAGGCGCGCAAGCGCGGCGTCGACGTACGCGTGATCCTCGACAAGAGCCAGGTGTCCGAGCGCTATACCAGCGCCACCTTCCTGAAGCACCAGGGCATCGAGGTGGTGATCGACTCGCGCCCAGCCATCGCGCACAACAAGGTGATGATCTTCGATGGCGAGGCGGTCTTCACCGGCTCGTTCAACTTCACCAAATCGGCCGAGGAGCGCAACACCGAGAACGGCATCCTGATTCGCGGCGACGCGCGTCTGGTCAAGCGCTACGTCGACAACTGGCAGAGCCGGCATCGGCTGTCGCTGCCGTACTGAGCGGTCAGCGAGGCGAACGACGGCGGCGGCGACCGAAGCCGCTGCGGCGGCGCTCAGTCGTTGTCCTCCGCCGCAGTGCCGCCGCGGCGTCCGCGCGAGCCGTACAGATCGGTTTCCTCGAGTCCGCGCTCGATATCTCGCGCGGCCTGCCGTCCCACCGGCCGGCTGCCGGTGTGCTGGCTCTGATGCGATTCGTCGCGCTCGTGCGGCAGTCGCGGCATCGGTTCGCCGCCGCCCTTCTGCGGCAGCGTCCCGGGGTCCGGCCGCGACTGGTCGGCCAGCGGTCCGGGACCCTCGCTGGTGCCCTGGGCGGTACGTTCGCGAGTCGTCTGGCCCTGCGGCCGTCCGGCTGTCTGGCCCTGCCGCGGTTCGCGTTCCGGATGCGTGGGTTGCTTGGTCATACGGCCCTCCCCGTGATGATGGCGCGCCATGCCGGCGCGCGAATGTTGACCTTCGACGACATGCAAACGCCATACCTGCGTTGCGCGGCGCTTCCACCACAGGGTGTGAAATCCGGGTGATGTCATGTTGCGGCGCGGTGGCACGCCCATTGCACGACACCAAGGCGCGGCATTTCGCCGCTGATGGAGACCAGCAATGAAACAGCAACAGCAACCGCAGGCGCAGCAAGGCGGCACCGAAAAGGGTGGCATGGGCCAGGGTGGCCAATCGTCTCAGCAGCATCAGCAGAGCGGCAGCCAGACCGGCCAGCAGGGCGGCATGGGCAACCAAAGCGGCCAGGGCGGTCAGCAACAGCAAGGCGGTCGCCAGAGCGGTCAGCAAGGCGGCATGGGCCAGAGCGAAGGCGGCATGGGTGGCATGGGCGGCCAGTCGCAGCAAAGCGGCGGTCAGAGCGGCCAGCAGGGCGGCCAAGCCGGCCAGGCTGGTCAAGGTGGCCAGCAGCAGCAAGGCGGCAGGCAGAGCGGCCAGCAGAGCGGCGGCATGGGCGGCCAGAGCGGCGGTCAGCAGCAACAGCAGTCCGGCACCAGCGGCCAGCCTGGCCAGCAGTCGTCGCAGGGCGGCCAGTCGGGCCAGTCGGGCCAAAATCGCGAGCGGTAAATGCCGAACATCGGCTGACACGCCGGTCATTCCGCGAACGCGGGAATCCAGCGTCGTTTGAACGCCGCTGGGTCTGCAGACGCGGGGACGACCGGCTCTGCTGACCAAGGGGCGCATGGGCGCCCCTTTTTTTTGCCCTCCACTTTTTTGCCGTCTTTTGTCGCTTGCCTTCCCTCCCCTTCTTACGACGCGTGAAAAATCGCCACGTCGTCGCTGTCGTCATTCGCTGACAACGCAATCCGTCGAACGCCGAGGCCGCGCTGCGCGCCAAGCCGACGCGTGGGCGCCGCCGTCGCTTCTACGCTGGTAAGCAGGAACGAATCAAGAACGCAGGAACGCGCGATCGGGCGCCTCGCCGCACGCCACAAGCCCGGCATCGCGTTCCAACTTCAGGGGAGCATGCGATGCAAGGCAAGACGACATCCCTGCGCGAGGCCGCGCAGAAATGGCTGCCACTGTCGGCCAGCCATCCCTGCCGGGTCACGCGTTTCGGACATACCGGCAGCCGCCGCGTGCCCTATGCGTGCATCGGCTTCGAGCGCGCGGGAAAACGGCTGTCGATCGTGTTCTTCCGTCATCGCGACGGCTCGTGGTACGTGTTTCCGCCGCTGCATTAGCGAAGACGCCGAAGCGGCGCCCTGCGGGACCCGCGGGGTCCTGATTGAAAACTGAAAACGACAGGAGCGCGACGGGCCTGCCCGCCGCGCTCCTTGCTGTCCCCGGTACGTACTCAATGCAGCCTTCGATCAGTTTCCGTCAAGGAACTGGCTGCGCTTGCCGACGCGCGATCCCAGCGTCGACAGGTCGTGATAATGCGTGTCGTGGTTCTCCATGCGGCCGTCGTAGCTGCCGCTCATCGGCATCGGCTGCGTGCCCGCCGGCGCCAGGTACTGCTGCGTGGGCTGATTGGTGCCCTGCGTGTACGGATCGAACTTGTCGCCGACGCGCGCGCCGCTGCTGTACGGATCGCGCGTGCCCGTCGCGGCGGGGTTGGCCGGATCGTATTGGCCTGCTGGCGCCATACCCGGCGAAGTGCCCGTGGCAGCGCCGCGGTCGCCCGGCACCTGCGCCAGTGCCACGCAGGAACCGGTCATCGCCAGCGCGGCGAGGGCGGTACGTACGAGGTGGTGTTTCGTCATGTTATTCACTCCTGAGACTGGCCCATGCATGCCGCGATGGCGCCCGCGATGGGCGGGGCGCCGGCGGCGACGCCAGGCGGGTTCGTGAACAGGCCCTGCTGCGCATCGCATCGCGGCGCTCGACAAGCGCCGGCACGACGATGCCCTGCCAGGACCCGGCCTACGCCGCCAATCACGCGAAACGCATGCCAGAAAGGCCGGGGCTTGCGCGGCTTGCGGGCAGGTCCGCCGGCGCGCCACGGTGGCACAAGGGCCGGCGGCATCGGCCCGCCACAGCCCTGCTGCCGGACCCGGCTACACCGTGAAGCGCCGCCGCGCCATGCGTCTCGCTCGTACTTTTTACTCGGCCATGCAGGATGTGCACGGCGCCGTCTGTGCGGCACCGCGCATAACGCGACAAGCCTGCCGCCATCGTCGGATGTGAACCGGATCGCCATTCCCATCGCGGCATGTCGTAGATTCTTGCGGACCGCTTCGCACCGCTGTCCGATGTAGGACGGTGGCCGATGGATCGCCGCATTCCGATTGCCTATAAGCGAAGTGACAGAGCAAGGTGACAGAGCGAAGTGACAGCGCAAAGTGACAGCGCGAGGTGACAACGCGAAGCGCCGAGCGAAATCACAGCGCGCAGTAACAGCGAGCGAAGCGACAGCCAACGACGGCGCCGCGCTTCGCGCGCAGGACCGAAGGCCACGCAATTTCGCGTGTCCCGATCGAGGAGCGGCCGCAATGGCAACCAAGCGAGCAGCAGCGAAGCAGCCGGCCAAGGCGGCAACGAAGCGAACGGGCAAGGACAACGCGACGGCCGCGGC
>NZ_JCBAJO010000107.1:0-15920 GCF_059772245.1 Cupriavidus sp. R6-3 | reverse complement strand
AGGGGGGCGCCGATACTCGCCACGGGCGCACGCTGTAGCGGCCACGGGCGCGCTGTGGGCCGCCCCCTTGCCGCGCGCCGAGGCCAGCCATTGACGCGCGCCGAGGCCAGCCATTGACGCGCGCCGAGGCCGGCCACTGACGCGCGCCGAGGCCAGCCACTGACGCGCGCGGAGGCCGTCACTGACGCGCGCGGACGTCGGTCACTGGCGCACGCTGAAGCCGGTCACCCCGTCGGCACGCCCTCAGAACAGCGTGGCGGGCTTGGCGATCATCAGATAGAAGATCGCCAGGAAGCTGAACAGCGCCGGCACACCGAGCGCGAACCACCAGCGGAAGTACCGCCAGTAGGCCGGCGGCAGCGGTGCCTGCGCGCCTGCCGCGGCGGCGGACACGGTGCGCATCCGCATCTGCAGCCAGACCACCGGCAGCCAGCACGCGATGGCGACTACATAGAGCAGGATCGACACGCGCAGCCACGCCAGCTCCCACGAAAAATTGGCAATGCGCATCAGCATGTAGCCGGTCACCGGCTGCAGGATCGCCGTGCTGGCGGTGAACAGCCAGTCGGCGATCACCACATGGCGCGAGGTCACCGCGACCGCGCGGCTGTCGCGCGTCAGCGTGGCGGCCAGCAGATAGAAGGCGCTGCCCACGCCGGTGCCGAACAGCAGCGTGCTGCCGACCACGTGGATCCATTTGACGATCATGTAGTCCATCGCTTGCGCTCCAGCGTACCCAGCAGCCACAACACGGCCAACATGGGCAGGTTCTTGGTGAGCGGACCATAGGGATGCAGCCAGAACTCTGGCAGCCGCACGCTGATGATCGCCGTGTAGCCGAGGATCAGCGCGGCCTGCGCGGCCCAGATCCATGGAAAGCGCCAGCGCGCGGGCGCGAAGCACATCAACCCGAACAACAGGTCGAGCCCGGCCGCGCCGTACAGCGCCAGCGGCCGCAGCGCCTGCGGTACGCCGGCGCGTGCCAGCAAGGCATAGCTGTCCTCGACCGGATAGAGCCCCAGCGAGACGATGCCGGTGATGATCCAGACCAGCGCGACGGCGGTGCGCAATATCGGCAGCTGCCAGCCGAGCACGGCCTGCGTGCGCGCGGCCTCGCGCCAGCGCGCCGGTACGAATTCGTCGACGGCGCGCGGCGGCCTTCCCAGCAGCCGATGCATCGGCGCGGGGTCGCCGGTATTGCCGCGCGCGAGCATCGCCAATGCGTCCTCGTTCAACGGCAGCCCCGGCGCAAGGCGCGTCATCAGCGGCAGGCCGGCGCGGACCAGCGCGTCGGGCACCGGCAGCACGCGCAGCGCGCCCGGTTGCCCCAGCGCATGACGCAGTTCGGCAAGGTAGTCGCGCAGGCTCAGGGCCGTCGGTCCGACCACGGGGATGCGTCCCTGCGGCCAATCCGGCCGCATTGCCGGATCGCTCCCGGGATCGCCTCCACGACCGACTCCGCGACCGCCGCTGTAATCACCACCGGAATCACAACCGGGACCACCGCCGCGACCACCACCGAGACCACCGCCAGAACCACCGCCACGGCCACCGCCAGGACCACCGCCAGGACCACCGCCAGGACCACCGCCAGGACCACCGCCGGGACCCCCGCCGTCGCTGTCTCCGGCCATCATTACCAGCCGCACGATCGCGGCCACGACATCGTCCAGATGGACCGGCTGCACGCGCTGCCTGCCGCCCTCGGGCAACAGCAGCAGCGGCATCGTCGCCAGCGTGCCGAACATCCGCGCGCTGGTCCCGCCCGGCCCGTAGACCAGCGAGGGCTGCAGGATCGCCGCGGGCAGGCCAAGGCCGGCGAGGAAATCGTCGGCGGCCTTCTTGCTCAGGTGGTACGGCGTGGTGGCCCGCTCGTCCGCGCCCAGCGCCGAGATCTGGATCACCGCGCGCACGTTGGCCTGCGCGCAGGCGGCGAACAGCGCGATCGGCGCGCGCCGATGCAGCAGTTCGAAGGTCTGCGTGCCGCGCTCGGCAAAGATGCCGACCGCATTGACGACCACGTCCACGCTGTCGAGCAGCGGCAGCCATGCCTGCGCGTCGGTCAGCGCGCCGAAATCGACGGCACGGAATTCGCATGCGCCCAGGTCGCGCGCGGCCTTCGCCGGATCGCGCACGCCGCAGAGGACCCGGCAGCCGGCCCGTGCCAGCGCCGCGGCAATCGCGGCGCCGATGAAACCGCTGGCGCCGGTCAGCAGCACCGTGGGACGCGCGGTGCCGCCGGTCGCCGCATCCCGTTCCGAGGAACCGACACGAGCGCCAACATGAGCCCCATCAAGGATTTCGTTGGCCGCAGCCTGGTCTCCGGCACCAGCGCCAGCGCACTGTCCACCATCGCCCTGGCCTGCGCCGGCCATTTCGATTGCCGCGACACGCTGGCGCCGGTCAATGCCGTCAGCCACTGGGTCTGGGGCGATCGCGCGATCCATGCCAATGGTCCGGCGTGGCGCTATACCGCGGTGGGATACGTGATCCATCATGCGATGTCGGTATTCTGGGCCGCGTTCTACGAAGCCTGGGTGGGCCGCTCACCGCAGCGGCAGAGGCCCGCGGCGGCGATCCTGGCCGGCCTCGCGGTCGCGGCGGCGGCCTGCGTGGTCGACCTGCGCCTGACGCCGAAACGGCTGACCCCGGGCTTCGAGCGGCGGCTCTCGCCGTGGTCGCTAGCGCTGGTCTATGTCGCCTTCGGGCTCGCGCTGCCGCTGGTCACGCTATGCCGGCCGCGCCAGGGCCCAGATGCAAGAGCCATTCCGGCCTCGGCGCCGTCGGCGGGTACCGACTGACAAAAAGAAAGCGGGCCCGAAGGCCCGCTGTGCGGTGCGGTATCGCTGGCGCCGGCGGCGCGTTCTTACACGGGCTTGCAGAATTGCCACGCCGCAAGCGCCGCCGCTGCGACACGGGCAAGACGCGAGTAAGAAGCTACATCGCCGGCGCGCCCGACCTGAGCGTCAAGAGCGTCAGATCACGCCCTGCGCCAGCATGGCGTCGGCCACCTTGACGAAGCCGGCGATATTGGCGCCTTCGACATAGTTGATGTAGCCGTCGTCCTTGCGTCCGTGATGGATGCAGTTCTGGTGGATGTCCTTCATGATGAAGTGCAGCTTGGAGTCGACCTCGGCGTGATGCCACGACAGCCGCATCGCGTTCTGCGACATCTCCAGGCCCGATGTCGCGACGCCGCCGGCATTGCTGGCCTTGCCGGGCGCGTACAGGATGCGCGCGGCGAGGAAATGGTCCACCGCCTCCAGCGTCGACGGCATGTTGGCGCCCTCGGCCACGCAGAACACGCCATTGGCCAGCAGCCGCTTGGCATCCTCGCCATCGAGCTCGTTCTGCGTCGCGCACGGCAGCGCGATATCGGCCGGCACATGCCACGGCGTGCGGCCGGCCTCGAAACGCAGGCCCTGGCGCTCGGCGAAGTCCGACAGGCGGCCGCGCTCCTCGTTCTTGAACGCCATCAGCGCGGCGAGCTGCTCGTCGTTCATGCCTTCCGGATAGTGCAGCACGCCGCCCGAGTCGGACACGGTCAGCACCTTGGCGCCCAGTTCGATCGCCTTCTGCGCGGCGTACTGCGCGACGTTGCCCGAGCCCGAGATCAGCACGCGCTGGCCGTCGAAGTCGCGGCCGGTACGGTGCAGCATCTCCTGCGCGAAATAGACGGTGCCGTAGCCGGTCGCCTCGGGACGCATCAGGCTGCCGCCGAAGGCCAGGCCCTTGCCGGTAAAGACGCAGGCCGACTGGTTCGACAGCTTCTTCATCATGCCCGCCATGAAGCCGACCTCGCGGCCGCCCACGCCGATATCGCCGGCCGGCACATCGGTGTCCGCGCCGAGATGGCGATAGAGCTCGGTCATCAGCGCCTGGCAGAAGCGCATCACCTCGCCGTCCGACTTGCCCTTGGGATCGAAATCCGAACCGCCCTTGCCACCGCCCATCGGCAGCGTCGTCAGTGCGTTCTTGAAGGTCTGCTCGAAGCCGAGGAACTTGAGCACCGACAGGTTGACGGTCGGATGGAAGCGCATGCCGCCCTTGTAGGGGCCGATCGCCGAGCTGTGCTGCACGCGGAAGGCGCGATTGACCTGCACCTTGCCCTGGTCGTCGGTCCATGCCACGCGGAACTGGATCACACGCTCGGGCTCGACCAGCCGTTCCAGCAGGGCCTGGTCCGCGTAGCGCGGGTTGCGCTCGACGAACGGCCACAGGGTCATCATCACTTCCTTGACCGCCTGCTGGAACTCGGGCTGGTCAGGATCGCGCCGGGCCACGCCGGCAAGGAAGGCATCGAGGGTCGGAAGGCTCACAGCTGTCTCTGTCGAATTTTCTTGAGTCGGAGCGCGACTTTAGCACCGAAATGGTGAAATTCGACAGTCAAAAGTGTTGTGACCCGCAGCGCAAAAATGCGGAACGGCGCGTTCCGGCACCCGATTCACGCGATTAGCAGCGCCGGTCCGCGGCGCTTCAGCGCCTCGGCCAGCGGGGCCTCCGGGGCCATGTCGCTGATCAGATAGGCCGCCTTGTCGAAGTGCCGGACCTGCACGCCGGTATGCCGGCCGTACTTGGTATGGTCGGCTACCACACAGGGCACGCTGGCCGACAGCAGCATTCGGCCCCGCAGCTCGGCGGCCGGGCGCGAATACTCGCTGACCTCGCCGTCGTTGCTGATGCCACCGATGCCGATGAAGGCGAAGTCAGCGTGATAGCGCGACAGCTGCTCGACCGTGTCCCAGCCGTTGGTGGCGTCCTCGTTGTCCTGCAGCTCGCCGCCGAGCACGACCACACGGTTGCCGTTGCGGCGGCCGAGCAGCAGCGCGATCGACAGGTCGTTGGTATAGACCAGCAGGTTGTGGTGGCCCAGCAGTGCCTGCGCGACCGCATGCGTGGTGGTGCCGTAGTCGATGATCACCGAGGCGCCGTCGGGCACCAGCTCGGCGGCGCGCACGCCGATCGCGCGCTTGCCCTCGGCATTGACGGCCGCCCGCGTCTGGGTATCGGCCTCGGCCCGGCTCGACGCCAGCGCACCGCCGTGGGTCAGCGTCAGCAGGCCGCGCGCGGCCAGCGCATTGAGATCGCGGCGAATGGTCTCGCGCGAGACGTCGAGCTCGCTGACCAGCTGGCTGATCTGCAGCGCGCCGCTGGCGGCCAGCTGGTCGAGGATGTATTTCTGCCGTTGTTCGGCCAGCACGGGGGCTCCGGGGGCTTGTGGAAGGTGCGGGGATTTTAGCGGAGCGTTGTGACAGGACGGCAGCGGCGACCGCGCACGCCGCTTGCGCACGCACCTCTGACCCCGCCCCCTCTCACCCGGCCCCTCTCACCGCTCTTACCCCCACGGCATCGTGATCGACTTCAGGTTGGTGAAGCTCTTGATGGCCTCCTGCACGCCCTCCTTGTAACCCAGCCCCGAATCCTTGATGCCGCCGAACGGCGTCAGCTCGATGCGGTAGCCGGGCACCTCCCACAGGTTGACGGTCCCGACCTGCAGTTCGTTGGCAAAGCGCGTGAAGTCGTCCATGCGGTTGGTGCAGATGCCGGACGACAGGCCGAAGGCCGTGCCGTTGGAGATGCGGATGGCCTCGTCGATATCGCGGAACGTGATGATCGGCGAGACCGGGCCGAAGGTTTCCTCCCTCACCAGCGTCATTGCCGGATCGACGCGATCGACCACGGTGGGCGCATAGCGCGCGCCGTCGCGCTGGTTGCCGATCAGCAGCCGCGCGCCCTGCGCCACCGCCTCGTTGACGCGGGCCTCGAACAGCGCCGCGGCCTGCGCATCGATCACCGTGCCCATGTCGACGCCGCGGTCCATCGGGTCGCCGTACTTCCACGCCCGCGTCTTCTCGACCACCAGCTCGGTGAAGCGCGCGGCGACGGCCTGATGCACCAGCATGCGCTTGACCGCGGTACAGCGCTGGCCGGAATTCTTGTACGAGCCCTGCACCGCGAGGTCCGAGGCGCGCTCGAGGTCGGCGTCGTCCATCACGATCAGCGGATCGTTGCCGCCCAGCTCCAGCACCACGCGCTTGTAGCCCGCCTTGGCCGCGATGTACTTGCCGATCGCCACGCCGCCGGTGAAGGTGATCAGGTCCACCGCCGGATGCGTGATCAGCTCGTCCGCGATTTCGGCCGGATCGCCGGTCAGCACCTGCAGCATCTGCGGCGGCAGCCCCGCTTCGTACAACAGATCGGCCAGGTAGCACGCGGACAGCGGCACCTTCTCCGAGGGCTTGAGCACCATCCGGTTGTTGGTGGCGATCGACGGCGCGACCTTGTGCGCGACCTGGTTCATCGGGTGGTTGAAGGGCGTGATCGCGGTGATCACGCCCAGCAGCGGCTCGCGCTGCGTCATCACGCGGCGCTTCTTGCCGTGCGGCGTCAGGTCGCACGAGAACATCTGGCCGTCGTCGCGCAGGGCCTCGTTGGCGGCGAAGTTCAGCACGTCGGCGACGCGGCCGATCTCGTACAGCGAATCCTTCTTCGACAGTCCCGATTCGAGCGTGATCAGGTCCGAGGCCGGCTCGGTGCGCTCGCGCAGCAGCGCCGCGGCGCAATTGAGGATCGCGGCGCGCTCGTAGCGCGTCAGCGTCGAGCGATAGGCGCGCGCCACCGTATAAGCGCGCCGCACGTCCTCGACGGTCGCCTTCGGCACCGTGCCGACCAGCGTGCCGTCGTAGGGATTGCGCACGTCGATGACGCGGTCGCGCACGACCTTCTCGCCGTCGATGCGCAGCGCTTCGGCGCGGAAATGCGGGCTGACAGAGGCGGCGGGAAACTGGGGGGCGTTCATGTTCGGGGCTCCGTGAGGTGCAGGCAAGGGGCGATGCGGTCCAGGCCAGGCCTAGCCGAGGCCGAGGCCGGCCGGGCCGGGCCGGGCCGGATCAATGCAGATGATTCAGCGCGACGTCGAAGATGTCGAAGTTGCGCAGCACCGCCTTGCCCGGAATGCCGGCGGTGGGACGGTTGAACAGCAGCGGCACGGTCTGCTCCGACACGCCGCCGTGCGAGCGCAGCGGCGCGTCCAGTCCGCTCAGGTCATGACGGCTGCGGCTGGTGCCCAGCACCACATGCTTGCCGCTGATCACCACCAGATCGCCGACGCGATCGGGTGGCAGCTCGAAGCGCGCGCAGGCCTCGGCATTGTCGAGCACCGCTTCGACGCCCTCGATATCGCCGAGCTTCGCCTTCAACGCGGCGGCGTCGCCGGCGGTGGCATCGTCGGGCAGATAGACGGTCGCGTACGAACCGAGCGCGCCGTGGTGGACGACATAGGGATCGGTGATCGGCAGGATCACGCGCGCCCCGCCCTGCTCCACGCCGCGGCCGAGCCAGGCATCGAGCCGGTCCTGCAGGAAGACCACGTTCGGCGCCTTGGTGTGCGCGTCATGCTTGGCGTTCATGCCGTGGTCGGCGGTCAGCGCCACCACGCAGCCCAGCGCGTCGAGCCGCGCCAGATAGCGGTCCATCATCGCGTAGAAGGCGTTGGCGCCGTCCGAGCCCGGGGCGAACTTGTGCTGGATATAGTCGGTCGTCGACAGATACATCAGATCGGGACGCCGCGTCTCCATCAGCCGCACGCCGGCGGCGAACACGAATTCGGACAGCTCCGCGCTGTAGACGCTGGGCACCGGCATGCCGACCAGTTCCAGCACGTTGTCGATGCCGTTCTCTTCCACGCTGGCCTGGTCCGCCTTCTCCGACGAGAAGCAGATGCCGCGCAGCCCATGGCCAAGCAGCCGGCGCAGCTTGTCCTTGGCCGTGACCACGGCGACGCTGGCGCCCGCTTCTGCGAACGCCGCGAGGATGGTGCCGGCGCGCAGGTACTTCGGGTCGTTCATCATCACTTCCTCGCCGCGGCCGCCGTTGGCCGTGCGATCGAAGAAGTAGTTGCCGCAGATGCCGTGCACCGACGGCGGCGCGCCGCAGACGATCGACAGGTTGTTCGGGTTGGTGAAGGTCGGCACCACGCAGGCACCACGGAACGCCGCGCCCTCGGCCAGCAACCGCTGCAGATACGGCGCGCTACGGCTGGCGGCGGCGGCTTCCAGGTAGTCGAACTCGCAGCCGTCGACGCAGACCACCACCACGGGCTGCTGCATCCATCGGTAGGTGCGCTGGTTGACGGTCACGGCGGGCTTGCCGGGCGAGGAATCGGAGCGAGGGGCGGGCATGTCGGGGTCCTGTGCGGAAAAAGTCGTGAGAGTCGTAAGGGATAGGCGCGTAAGGGCTGTAACGGGTGTAAGGAGCGTAAGGGCCGGCAGGCGCGGCCGGGGCCCCGCGCCTGCAGATGGATTGGATCAGGCGGCGCCCGGCGGCGCTTCGGCCTCCGATGTCGCGTCGGAGCCAGCGCCGGTGCCGGCGTCAATGCCGGTGCCGGCGTCAGTGCCGGTGCCGGCCCCGGCGTGGCCCTGCACCGCCGCATGCAGCCGCGCACGGCCGCGCTCGACGTGCTCGCGCATCAGCCGGCCGGCAAGCTCCGGATCGCGCGAGGCGATCGCCGAGACGATGTCGCGATGCTCGCGCGTCGAGGTCGGCATCGCGGTCGGCGCGGCGGACAGTGCTTCCCTCCGGTACAGCGTCAATTCCTTGACCAGGCGGCGATAGGTCTCCAGCAGCTTGCCGTTGCCGGCCAGCTCCACCATGCGATCGTGGAAGGCGAAGTTCAGCCGCGCATATTCGTCGAGGTCGCGCGCCGCGCTGGCGGCGCCCAGCGCCTCGATCATCGCGCGCAGTTCGCGCAGCGCCTCGGGCGTGATGCGCTGGGCCAGCTGCCGGCCGACGTATTCGTCCAGCACGGCGCGCAGCGCATAGATTTCGTCCGCCTCGTGCAGGGACACCGAGCGGACAAAGACGCCGCGGTTCTTTTCGGTACGCAGCAGCCCGGTTTGTTCCAGCGCGCGAAAGGCCTCGCGCACCGGACCGCGCGACACGTTCAGCTCGCCGGCCAGCTCGATCTCGTTGAGCTTGTCGCCCGGCGCGAGCTCTCCCGCGGTGATGCGCCGCTCCAGCTCACGCTGCACCAGCGACGTCAGCGACTGGCTCTGCAGGATTTCGATTTCGCTCGACAGCGGCGCTTGGCGGGACATGAAGACTCCTGACACGGGATGGCGGTGCACGCGCCGCGCATTCATTTCCACCGTCTTTTGGGTCCGGCTGGCGTGCGTGCATTTCCTGGTTGCGATTAAAGCAAGCGGTTTGTATATTGTCAACAAACCAAGACGCCGACGAGCGCGAAATCTGGGAGACTGCGCGGGTTCGTTTGGGCATATGTCTTGCAAGCGTTGCTGTACAAGGGTTTCAGGTGATTCACGGTGGTGCACGGGTCTGGCCACGCACTGCAACTAATTCACCAAATTGACACACCTCAGCACATACAATGCCGCAAGGAGCCCCACAATGAGAACCGCCATGACACTCGCCAAGCAAGCCCTCGCCGCCAGCGCCGCCCTTCTTCTGGCCGGCGCCGCATTCGCGCAGAAGACCACGCTGACCGTCTACACCGCCTGGGAAACCGAGACGCTGAAGCCCTACGCCGAGGGGTTCGCCAAGGTCGCGCCCGATATCGAGCTGAAGTACGTCCGCGACTCGACCGGCGTGATCACCGCCAAGGCGCTGGCCGAGAAGGCCAACCCGCAGGCCGACGTGATCGCCGGCCTGGCCGCCTCGAGCCTGGAGCTGCTGAAGCAGGAAGGCATGCTGCAGCCCTATGCGCCCAAGGGCTTCGAACGCCTGACGCGCGACTACAGCGACAAGGCGACGCCGCCCTCGTGGCTCGGCCTGGACGTCTGGGGCGCGACGGTGTGCTTCAACACCATCGAAGCAAAAAAGCGCAACCTGCCGAAGCCGGAAACGTGGCGCGACCTGGCCAAGCCGATCTACAAGGGCATGATCGTGATGCCCAACCCGGCCTCGTCGGGCACCGGCTTTCTCGACGTGACCGCGTGGCTGCAGCTGTTCGGCGAGCAGGAAGGCTGGAAGTACATGGACGCGCTGCACGAGAACATCGCCCAGTACACGCATTCCGGCTCGAAGCCGTGCAAGCAGGCCGGCGCCGGCGAATTCCCGATCGGCATCTCGTTCGAGCTGCGCGCGCACAAGACCAAGGCAGCGGGCGCACCGATCGACATCATCTTCCCGCGCGAAGGACTGGGCTACGACATCGAGGCCGCCGCCATCGTCAAGGGCACCAAAAAGCAGGAGGCCGCGCAGCGCTATCTGGACTGGCTCGCCAGCAAGGAAGCCAACGAGCTGTTCGCGCGCGACTGGGCCATCGTGGCCTACCCCGGCGTGGCCCGCAAGATCGAGACGATTCCGGCCGACTACGAAAAGATGCTGGTCAGGAACGACTTCAGCCATATCGCGAAGAACCGCGAGCGCGTGCTGGCCGAATGGCAGAAGCGCTACAGCGCCAAGGCGGAGAAGCAGTAAGCAGCGGCAGGCAGCAGGGCATCGCGCTGGCCGGCCACTCGCCGCCGCCCGCCGAAGCCAACCGCCGCAGCCAACCGCCGCACCCAGCCGCCGCAACCACCCGCCGCAACCACAAGACGCATTCACCAGACGCATTCACCAGACGCGCGCCCCGTCCGACTCGATGGAGCCCACATCCATGACCACGTCCCCCACCCGGCACGAAAGTTATCTGAGCCTGAAAGGCATCCAGAAGCGGTTCGGCGGCGCCGACGGCTTCACCGCGCTGCGCCATATCGACCTCGACGTGCGCGAGGGCGAGCTGCTGTGCTTCCTCGGCCCGTCCGGCTGCGGCAAGACCACGCTGCTGCGGATCATCGCCGGCCTCGAATCGCAGACCGCCGGCACCATCCTGCAGGCGGGCCGCGATATCTCGACGCTGCCGCCGATGGAACGCGACTACGGCATCGTGTTCCAGTCGTATGCGCTGTTCCCCAACCTGACCGTGGCGGACAACGTTGCCTACGGGCTCGTCAATCGCCGCATGCCGCGCGAGCAGCGGCGTGCGCGCGTGGCCGAACTGCTGACGCTGGTCGGCCTGCCCGAGCGCGGCGCGCAATACCCGAGCCAGTTGTCGGGCGGGCAGCAGCAGCGCGTGGCGATCGCGCGGGCGCTGGCCACTTCGCCGGGCCTGCTGCTGCTCGACGAGCCGCTGTCCGCGCTGGATGCCCGCGTGCGGGTGCGACTGCGCAGCGAGATCCGCGCGCTGCAGCAGCGGCTGAACATCACCACCATCCTGGTCACGCACGACCAGGAGGAAGCGTTGTCGATGGCGGACCGCATCGTCGTGATGAACCAGGGCGCGATCGAGCAGATCGGCACGCCGGCGCAGATCTACCAGCGCCCCGCCACGCCCTTCGCCGCCGATTTCGTCGGCAAGACCAATATGCTGCCGGCGACCGTGGACAGCGACGGCCATCTGAGGCTGGGCGAACGGCGCCTGCAATGCATCGCGCCGCCGGGCTGCTGCACCGACGACACCGTGCAGATCTTCTTCCGGCCCGAGGACGTCTGCGTGCGCGGCTGCGACCAGCAGGGCGAAAACGTGCTCGATGCCACCGTCGACAAGATCGAGTTCCTCGGCGCCTTTTCGCGGCTGACCCTGAAGCTGGCGGACGGTGCCGGCGCGTCGGTGCCGCTCTATGCCGACCTGTCGCTCAACGACATGCACGAACTGCGTCCCAGCGCGGGCGATCCGCTGCGCCTGGCCATTCCCGCCGACCGCCTGCGAGTGTTCCGTCAGCCATGAGCCTGCTCCTGTCCAAGGCGACCGTGCCGCCCGTTCCGCCCCTTCCGCCCGTTCCGTCGGCCCCGCCCGTGCCGCCGCTATCCCCTTCCGCCGCGCCCGGCATCCCCTTCGGTGCGGTCCGTACCCACTGGACCGACCGCATTGCCCACGCGCTGCTGTGGGCCGCCGCGCTGGCGCTGCTGTGCTTCGTGCTGGCGCCGATCGTGATGATCCTGGCCAAGAGCGTGCAGAACCGCGACGGCACGCTGGCCGGCATTGCGCATTTCCGCACGTACCTGGCCACGCCCGCGCTGTGGCACTCGGTCTGGAACAGCGTCTGGGTATCGACGCTGGCCACCGCCATCACGGTGCCGCTCGCGTTCACCTTCGCCTACGCGCTGACGCGCAGCCGCATCGGCGCCAAGGGCCTGCTGCGCAATCTCGCGCTGATTCCGCTGCTGGCGCCGTCGCTGCTGGCCGCGATCTCCTTCATCTTCTGGTTTGGCAACCAGGGGCTGCTGAAGCCCTATATGGGCGAACTGCAGATCTACGGGCCGCTCGGCGTGGTCGGCGCGCTGGTGTTCGCGACCTTCCCGCACGCGCTGATGATCATGATCACGGCGCTGTCGCTGACCGATGCGCGGCTGTACGAGGCGGCCGATGCGCTGGGCACGTCCACCGTGCGCAAGTTCTTCACGATTACCGTGCCCGCCGCGCGCTATGGCCTGGTCAGCGCCGCGATGGTGGTGTTCACCTACGCGATCTCGGACTTCGGCATTCCGAAGGTGATCGGCGGCAACTTCCACATGCTGGCCACCGACATCTACAAGCTGGTGATCGGCATGCAGGACTTCTCGCAGGGCGCGGTGGTCGCGCTGATGCTGCTGGTGCCGGTGCTGGTGACCTACTGCATCGACGCGCGCGTGCAGCGCCGTCAGATGGCGCAGATGTCGGCCCGCTCGGTGCCCTACGTGCCCCGCCGCAGCCGCCGCTTTGACCTCGCCATGGCGGCATTCTGCTGGCTGGTCGCGGCGCTGATGGTGGCCGTGATGGGCATGGCGATCTACGCGTCCTTCGTCAAGCTGTGGCCCTACAACTTCTCGCTGTCGCTGAACCACTACCGGGTCGGCCTGGTGGAAGGCGGCGTCGTTGCTTCCTGGTTCAACAGCCTGAAGCTGGCGCTGGCCTGCGCGCTGATCGGTCCGGTCTTCATCTTCACCACGGCCTATCTGCTGGAGAAGACGCGAGGCCTCCCGTGGCTGCGCGGCTTCGTGCGGCTGATGGCGGTGCTGCCGATGGGCGTGCCGGGGCTGGTGCTGGGCCTGGGCTACATCTTCTTCTTCGTGCCGGCGGCCAATCCGCTCAACGTCCTGTACCAGACGCTGGGCATCCTGGTGCTGGTGACCATCGTCCACTACTACGCGTCCTGCCATTTGACGGCGGTGACCGCGCTCAAGCAGCTCGACGGCGAGTTCGAGGCGGTCTCGGCCTCGCTGAAGGTGCCGTTCTACACCACCTTTTTGCGCGTGACCGTGCCGGCCTGCCTGCCAGCGATCGTCGAGATTTCGCGCTACCTGTTCATCAATGCGATGACCACCGTGTCCGCGGTGGTGTTCCTGTACGGCACCGATACCAAGCTCGCCTCGGTCGAGATCGTCAATCTGGACGAGTCCGGCGATATCGGCCCGGCCGCCGCGATGGCGACGCTGGTCGTGCTGACCTGCGCCAGCGCCTGCCTCGCCTACCACGGCCTGCAGCGCTGGCTCGAGCGCCGCACCCAGGCCTGGCGCGGCGCCGACGAACGCGACTGACCCCAACCACAACCACACGATTCCCGCTCCGCCACCCCCCTGCCAGGAGATTCGACCATGATTCGCGGCAACGACCCCATTCTGCTGACGCCCGGCCCCCTGACCACCTCGCTCGCGACCAAGCAAGCCATGCTGCGCGACTGGGGCTCGTGGGACGCCGCCTTCAACGCCATCACCGGCAGCCTGTGCGAGGATCTGGTCCGCATCGTGCACGGCGAAGGCACGCACGTCTGCGTGCCGATGCAGGGCAGCGGCACGTTCTCGGTCGAGGCGGCGATCGCCAATGTCGTCCCGCGCGACGGCAAGGTGCTGGTGCCGCAGAACGGCGCCTATTGCCAGCGCATCCTGAAGATCTGCAAGGCGATCGGCCGCGCCTCGGTCGAACTGCCGATTCCGGAGGACCAGCCCGCCAGCGCCGCGGTGATCGAGGCCGCGCTGTCCGCGGACCCGTCGATCACCCATGTGGCGCAGGTCCATTGCGAGACCGGCGCCGGCGTGCTCAATCCCCTGCCCGAGATCGCGCAGCTGTGCGCGCGGCTCGGCAAGGGCCTGATCGTCGATGCGATGAGCTCGTTCGGCGCGATCGAGATCGACGCGCGCACGATGCCGTTCGACGCGCTGGTGGCGGCCACCGGCAAATGCATCGAGGGCGTGCCGGGCATGGGGTTCGTGCTGGTCAGGAAGGACGTGCTGGAGGCCAGCCAGGGCAACAGCCATTCGCTGGCATTGGACCTTTATGATCAATACGTCTATATGCGGAAGACCACCCAGTGGCGCTTCACGCCGCCCACGCACGTGGTCGCGGCCTTCCGCGCGGCGCTGGACCAGTATCTGGCCGAGGGAGGGCAAGCGGTGCGCGGCGAGCGCTATCGCCGCAACTGCGCCGCGCTGATCGACGGCATGCGCGAGCTGGGCTTTCGTCCCTTCCTGCGTCCGGAGGTGCAGGCGCCGATCATCGTCACCTTCCACGCGCCCGACGATCCGCGCTATGACTTCAAGACCTTCTATGCGAAGGTGCGCGAGCGCGGCTATATCCTCTATCCCGGCAAGCTGACGCAGGTCGAGACCTTTCGCGTCGGCTGCATCGGCGCGATCGACGACAACGAAATGCGCAACGTGGTGTCCGCGATCGGGCTGACGCTGCGGGAGATGGGGATCGACATGGCGGCGCAGCTGGCCAAGGCGGCCTGAGCCGCGGCGCTCGCCACGGATCCCACCGAACCCACCGATCCCGCCGCTCCGCTCGCCACGCATTGCACCGATCGACTTTCCGGCCGGCCCCGGCAGCCCGCGCGCACGATGCGAGCTGCCGGGCCGGCCGTGCCACTTCCCCAACAGGGCCAGCATGACCCTTCCCGCCGACTTCCACTGGATGGCGTTCGTCGCCGTGATGCTGTCCGCCGTGATGCACGCCTCATGGAATGCGATCGTCAAGATCGGCGGCGACCGCCTGTCGTCGATGGCGCTGATCGACACCTTCTGCCTGCTGGCGGCGCTGCCCTTCCTGCTGGTGGTGCCGCTGCCCGCGCCGGCGGTCTGGCCCTTCCTGCTGGCGACGGTCTGCCTGGAGGTCGTCTACAAGCTGTCGCTCGTCGCGGCCTACAACCGCGGCGACTTCAGCCAGGCCTATCCGCTGATGCGCGGCTGCGCGCCGATGATGGTCGCGTTGCTGCTGCTGGCGATGGGCAGCGAGCGGCTGGGCCCCGGCGGCTATGCCGGCATCGCGCTGATCTGCTGCGGGCTGGTCAGCCTGGTGCGCTGGCGCACGCAGTCGCCGCAGCTGATGGGCTTCGCGCTGCTGGCCGGCGCGTGCCTGGCGGGCGGCACGGTGATCGACGGCACCGCGGTCAAGCGCCACGGCGAAGTGTTCTCGTACATCGTCTGGCTGCAGACGCTGTCGCACCTGTTCATGCCGAGCTATGCGGCGGTCCGGCGCGGCCGCACGCTGCTGACGCTGCTGCGCACGGAGTGGAAGCGCGCGTGGATCGGCGGCATCAACCGGGTCGGGTCGTATGCGCTGATGCTGTGGGCGATGACGCTGGCGCCGGTGGCCAAGCTCGCCGCGCTGCGCGAATCGAGCGTGATCTTCGCCGCGCTGCTGGGCTACTTCCTGCTGCGCGAGCCGTTCGACCGGCGGCGGCTGATGGCGACTGCGCTGGTGCTGGCGGGGATCGTGACGTTGCAGCTGGCGCGGTAAGGTCCCAGCAGAGGCAGGGTCCGAGGAAAGGCAGGGTCCGAGGAAAGGTAGGGTCCGGGGAGAGGTAGGGTCCGAGGAAAGGGTCCGAGGAGCGGCGTCCTGCCGCGCCATACCGCCGTCTCATGGCGGCTGACCCCATCCGGAAGTACAATCGCTTTGTCTCGTTTTCCGGAACGGAGGAATCGCTTTGAAAACCGCCACCACCGCC